>NZ_JAAGPK010000026.1:0-73864 GCF_017104685.1 Burkholderia sp. Tr-20355
GACGCCGACGCGCTCGCGCTGGCGCTCGATGCGCGCGGCCGCTTCGAGAGCGACGAGGAACGCCAGCGCGTCGAGCGCATGCTGCCGCGTCTGCTGCGCCGCGCCGGCCAGCGCGTCGAACGTGCGGCAGCCGCGGCCGACGTGCCGCGCGAGACGCTCGTGCTCGCGCGTCCCGACGCGTTCGTCAGCGTCGAATTCGCGGTGCGCGATCATCTCGCGCAGCCGGCGGCGCCGGTCCATTACGTCGAAAACACGCTGATCAATTCGCTGTTCGGCCTGCTGTGCTGGGAGCCCGTGTTCGCGGCCGTGCCCGGTGCGTTCTTCCACCCGTTCCAGCGCGGCCCGGCCGACCTGCACGCGCCCGATTTCGCCGTGCGCCGGGCGGACGCATTCGACGCCTGTTTCGCGCAGCTCGATTCGGGCGCGTACCGTGACACGATCCGCCGGCATTTCGCGACGAAGGCAGGGTTGCAGTCGCCGTTCGTATTCTGGGGCGTGCTGACCGACGCGCTGCTCGAAGAGGCGCTCGCGTGCCTGCCACCCGAGCACCTGCGGCTGTGGTTCACGCGCCTGCTCGCGGATATCCGCAGCAACCGCTCGGGGCTGCCCGATCTGGTCCGCTTCTGGCCCGATGAGCGCCGTTACGAGCTGATCGAGGTGAAAGGCCCCGGCGACCGGTTGCAGGACAACCAGACGCGCTGGCTCGCCTACTGCGTCGCGCACGGCATGCCGGTGCGCGTCGTCGACGTGGCATGGGCCGGCGAGGGCGTGGCGCGCGCGGAAACGGCGGGGCTGTCCGCATGAGCTACGTCGTCGCGGTGCGTGCGATGTGCGAGTTCACCGCGCGGCGCGGCGATCTCGACCTGCGCTTCACGCCCGCGCCGACCGCGCTCGAAGGCATCGCCGGCCACGGCGCGGTTACGTCGAAGCGCGGCGCGCGCTACGAAACCGAGATCGCGCTGACGGGCACGTGGGGCACGCTCACCGTGCGCGGCCGCGCGGACGGCTACGATCCCGTGGCGAACCGCATCGAGGAAATCAAGACCTATCGCGGCAGCTTAGACGCGATGCCGGCCAACCACCGCACGCTGCACTGGGCGCAGGCGAAGGTCTATGCGCACCTGATGTGCGACGCGCGCGGCCTGAAGGAAATCGACGTCGCGCTCGTGTATTTCGACATCGTGTCCGAGCGCGAGACCGTGCTGACCGAGACGCTCGATGCCGGCACGCTCGCCACGTTCTTCGCCGAGCAATGTGCATGCTTCGTCGGCTGGGCCGAGCGCGAAACGGCTCATCGCGCCGCACGCGACGCGGCGCTGCGTGCGCTGGCATTTCCGCACGGGCAGTTCCGCAGCGGCCAGCGCGAGCTGGCGGTCTCGGTCTATCGCGCGGCGCGCGACGCGCGCTGCCTGATGGCGCAGGCGCCGACCGGCATCGGCAAGACGCTCGGCACCGTGTTTCCCCTGCTGAAGGCGTGCGGCGAGGGCGAACTCGACCACGTATTCTTCCTGACCGCGAAAACGCCCGGCCGGGCGCTCGCGCTCGAAGCGGCGACGACGCTTGGCGCCGGCACGCGCGCGCTGCCGCTGCGCGTGCTGGAACTCGTCGCGCGCGACAAGGCGTGCGAGCATCCGGACAGCGCGTGCCATGGCGAATCGTGCCCGCTCGCGAAAGGCTTCTACGACCGGCTGCCGGCCGCTCGCGATGCGGCGATCGAGGCCGGGCTGCTCGATCGCGATACCGTGCGCACGGCCGCGCGGGCTCACGACGTCTGTCCGTACTACCTGTCGCAGGAACTCGCGCGCTGGTCGGACATGGTGATCGGCGACTACAACTACTACTACGACGGCAGCGCGATGCTGCATACGCTCGCGCAGCAGAACCAGTGGCGCGTCGGCGTGCTCGTCGACGAAGCGCACAACCTGCTCGACCGCGCGCGCAGGATGTACAGCGCGTCGCTCGATCCGTTCGCGTTCGCGGCCGCCCGCGAAGCTGCGCCGGCGGCGCTGCGCAAGGCGTTCGACCGGCTCGCTCGTGCCTGGGGCACGGTCAATCGCGCGCAGACCGAGCGTTATGCCGCGTATCCGGACGTGCCGGGCCCGATCGTGTCGGCCGTGCAGAACCTCGTCGCGGCGATCGGCGAACACCTGACCGACGCGCCGCGCGCGAACGGCGATGCGCTGCTGCGATTTCATTTCGACGCGATCCAGTTCGGCGTACTCGCCGAAGCGTTCGACAGCGCATCGATCTTCGACGCGACGCTGCATGGCGAACCGATGCCGCGCCAGCCGGCGCTCGATGGCGTCGCCTCGGCGAGCCGGCGCCGCCGCGTCCAGTCGACGCTGTGCGTGCGCAACGTGATTCCGGCCGGCTTTCTGGCCGCGCGCTACGACACCGCACGCGCGACCGTGCTGTTCTCGGGCACGCTGAGCCCGTTCCATTTCTATCGCGACACGCTCGGGCTGCCGAGCGATACCGGCTGGCTCGACGTCGACGGGCCGTTCCGCGCCGAGCAGCTGACGGTGCGCGTCGCGAGTCACGTGTCGACGCGCTGGCGCGATCGCGACCGGTCGCTCGAACCGATCGCCGACCTGATCGCCGCGCAATACGCGACGCGGCCCGGCAACTACCTCGGTTTCCTCAGCAGCTTCGACTACCTCGGGCGCGTGGTCGCGCTGATGCAAACGCGCCATCCCGACGTGCCCGTATGGGCTCAGGCGCCCGGCATGGCCGAAAGCGAGCGCGACGCGTTTCTCGCGCGCTTCGACGCGGGCGGGCGCGGCGTCGGCTTCGCCGTGCTGGGCGGGGCGTTTTCGGAAGGCGTGGACCTGGTCGGCGAACGGCTGATCGGCGCGTTCATCGCGACGCTCGGGCTGCCGCAGGTCAACGACATCAACGAGCAGATGCGGCGCACGATGGAGGCGCGTTTCGGCAACGGCTACGACTACATGTACCTGTATCCGGGCTTGCAGAAGGTCGTGCAGGCGGCCGGGCGCGTGATCCGCACCGAGCACGACGAAGGTGTCGTGCACCTGATCGACGACCGGTATCGCAGGCGCGAAGTACGCGACCTGCTGCCGCGATGGTGGCGGATCGGATGACGGAGCTGGTGGGGCTGCCCGCCGCTACAGCACGTTGAGCATCGCGAGTGCGGCTTCCTGCAGGTGCGGCAGCACGCGCCGCACGGCTGCGTCGGCCGTCTCCGCGCCGATCGGCATGTTCGTGCTCAGTGCGGCGACCACTTCGCCGTGACGGTTCTTCAGCGGCACCGCGATCCCGCGCACGCCGACCTGCAATTGCTGCTCGATCGCCGCGAAACCGGCGTCGCGCGCATGGTCCACCTGTTCGAGCAGCCGCGCCTTGTTGGTGATCGTATGCGGCGTGAACGGCGGCAGCTCGGTTTCGTCGAGCCACGCGCGCACGGCCTCGCGATCGGGGTGATGGGCGAGCAGCACGACCCCCGGCGACGTCAGCGGCGCCGGCACGCGTGCGCCGAGCACGAAGCCGGTCGTCATCACCCGCGACACGCCATTGCGCGCGATGAACACCAGTTCCCAGCCATCGAGCACGCTGACGTACGCCGATTCGTTCAGCGACGCGCTCAGTTGTTGCAGATAGGGCTGGACCGTGCGCGGCAGACGCGCCGAATCGAAGTACGACCAGCCGACCCGCAGCACGCGCGGCGTGAGGCCGTACAGCTTGCCGTCGGTGTACACGTAGCCGAGCGATTCGAGCGTCAGCAAGTAGCGCCGCGCGGCCGTGCGCGTGAGGCCCGTGCGGGCGGCGGCCTGCGTGGGCGTCATGCGTGCGTGCTGGCTGTCGAAGGCTTCGAGGATCATCAGGCCTTTTTCGAGGCCGGCAATCCAGTCGCGTCGGTCGAGCTCGGGCTTTTTCATCGGTGGATGGCGGAACGCGTGTGCGCGGTGAGCGCGCAGAATTGGGCGATTATCGCGCAGATCGACCGGGCTGGCGAAGCCGCGCTAGAATCGCCGCTCCGACTGGAACAGAACAATGAAAATCCGAGAATCCGCCCTGGCCGCGCTCGTCGCGGCCGTGCCGCTGCTTGCCGCGGCGAATCCCGCGACTGGCGACGCAACCCTCTCCAAACCGGCCGTCGACATCCGTGCGTGGCCCCGCATGGCGTCGCCGGCATTCGGCTGCTACGTCGAAACGACGTTCGGTTACCGCGACAAACGCTTCAATTGCGCGCTCAAGAAGTACCGGAACGCGGGCGACGCATGCAAGAACACGAAGGCGTACTACGAAGGCCCGGCGTTCCCCGACCGGCTTGCGGCCAGCGTGCATCCGCTCGCGACGAAGGTCGACCTGGACTGGGAGCATGGCAACCTGCAAATGGTCACGGTCACGCTGAAGGGAACGTGGAACGAAGCGGAGGTGCGCAAGGCATTCGGGCTGCCGCGTGCGGAGGGAAGCAAGCTGACCGAGGCGGAACTGCGGTCGCAGCCGGGCAATGTGATGGATACGAGCGTCCAGTATCCGTCGGCCGCGCTCGATGAACGCCTCGCGAAGCGGCCGAGCGACCCTGCACGCGGCACGACGGCCGTGATGCTCAATGGATTCGACCACATGGGCGCCGGCGACGCCGATTGCAGTGGCGGCGAATAACGCGGGAAGGGGGCCTGGCAGAGGCCGGCGGCCGGTCAAAGCCGCCACGTGAACGCGGCGCCCGAATCGTGCGCGCCGCGTGCTTCAGCGCGTTACTCGCTGCTCGTCCACTCGACGTTCGCGCCGACCGACCGCAGGTTCTCGACGAAATGCGGATGCGCGCGGCGAATCGGCAGCGCGTTCATGATTTCCGAGCGGCCTTCGATGCTCGCGGCGACCATCAGCAGCGCGATCGCGACGCGGATGATGTATGGGCTCTCGACGCGTGCCGGCGTCAGTTGCAGCCCGCCGAACGTGATCAGCCGGTGCGGATCGGACAGCAGCACGTGCGCGCCGAACTTCGACAGCTCGCCGGACCAGCCGAGCGCGCCGTCGTAGACCTTGTTCCAGAACATCGCGCTGCCTTCCGCCCGCACGCCGAGTGCGATGAAGATCGGCAGCAGGTCGACCGGCAGGTACGGCCACGGCGCGGCTTCGACCTTGGTCAGGATGTTCTGCGTGAACGGCCGGCGCACGCGCAGCGGGCCGTCGCGTTCCGCGCGCGACCAGCCGTCGCGGTGCGTGACGTTGACGCCGAACTTCGCGAACGTGCGATCGATCAGCGGGAAATGCTCGGGCGACGAGTTGCGCACCGTGATGTCGCCGCCGGTGATCGCGCCGAGCGCGAGGAACGTCGCGATCTCGTGGAAATCCTCGGCGAAGCGGAACTCGCCGCCGCCGAGCTTGCCGCCGCCCGTCACGCACAGTCGCGACGTGCCGATGCCCTCGATCGTGACGCCGATCATCGCGAGGAACTGGCAGAACTCCTGCACGTGCGGCTCGGACGCCGCGTTCATCAGCGTCGACGTGCCGCTCGCGGCCGTCGCGCACAGCGCGAAGTTCTCGGTGGTCGTCACCGACGCGTAGTCGAACCAGTGATCGTTGGCCGTCAGCGGGCCGTCGGTGCGAACGATCAGCGAATCGGGCGTGCGCTCGATGTGCGCGCCGAAGCGCTCGAATACCTCGACGTGCGGGTCGATCTCGCGCACGCCGAGCGTGCAGCCCTTCACGTCGTTCTCGAGGCGCGCGACGCCGAAGCGCGCGAGCAGCGGCGGAATCAGCATGATCGACGAGCGCATCGCCTCGGGCAGCCGGTGGACGGCCGGATCGAACCTGGTGTTGCGATGGTGGAGTTCGAGCAGGCCGGTCGTGAAGTCGACCGACACGTCGCTGCCGAGCGTGCGGAAGATGTCGAGGATCTTGCGCACGTCGGTGATGTCCGGCACGCCGACGAGGCGCAACGGCTGATCGGTCAACAGGGTGGCGCACAGAATCGGCAGGACGGCGTTCTTGTTCGCGGACGGCTTGATGTCCCCGCGCAGCGGAGTGCCGCCGTGGACGATGAGATTCGACATGATATGGGGGCGTATCGGTGACTGACGTAGGCCCATATGATGCCATTGGTCGGCCGGTGGCGTGGAATGTTCAGAAGGGAAAAGGGGGAATCGGGCGCGCGATTGACGGTGTTTGACGTTGGCCCGCGATACGGCGGTCGATTGCCCGCCGACGCACGAAAAATGGCCGGCAGCGAGTCGGGCCGGCCACGCACTCATTCCATCACCCCGCCGCGCGCATTCGCGCGGCGACCACCAGCGAGATCAGGCAGCCCACCGCGAGATAGCCTGCGACCAGGTGCCACGAACCGCCGGCCAGGCTGACGAGGCCGACCGCGATGAACGGCGTGAACCCGCCGCCGACGACGCTCGCGAACTGGTAGCCGACACCCGCGCCGCTGTAGCGGTACTCGGCGCCGAACAGCTCGGTGAACAGCGGCTGCTGGACGCTTACGACCATGTCGTGCGCGGCGTTCGCCAACAGGATCGAGAAGATCACGATCCAGGCGATCGACCGCGCCTCCAGTGCGACGAAGAACGGCACCGCGGACGCGAGCCCGATCAGCGCGCCGATCAGGTAGATCCGGCGCAGGCCGTAACGGTCCGCCAGCCACGCGAAGCACGGGATCGTCACGCAGCTCACCGCGCCGACCAGCAGGCCGATGTTCAGGAACAGGTCGCGCGACATGCCGAGGTTCGTCGTCGAATAGCTGAGCGCGAACGCGGTGACGATATACATCGTGAACAGTTCGGCGAGCCGCAGCGCGATGATCAGCAGGAACGCCTTCGGATGGCGCGTCAGTGCTTCCAGCACCGGCAGGCGAAGCTTGCGATTGCCGTGCTCGACCTTCTCGACGAACTCCTGCGACTCGTCCATGTTCTTGCGGACCCACAGCCCGATCAGCACCAGCACGATGCTG
Organism: Burkholderia sp. Tr-20355; assembly: GCF_017104685.1. Lineage (NCBI taxonomy): Bacteria > Pseudomonadati > Pseudomonadota > Betaproteobacteria > Burkholderiales > Burkholderiaceae > Burkholderia > Burkholderia sp. Tr-20355. The sequence goes on from NZ_JAAGPK010000026.1 coordinate 6,920, forward strand.
AACACGAACGGCAGGCGCCAGCCCCACGACTTGAACGCGGCCTCGCCGAGCGTATGACTCAGGATCGACACGATGCCCGTTGCCAGCACGAGGCCGACACCGTAGCCGACCTGCACGCCGCTGCTGTAGAACGCCTTCTTTTGCTTGGGCGCGCTCTCGACGGCCATCAGCGCCGCGCCACCCCATTCGCCGCCGACCGCGAAACCCTGGATCGCGCGCATCAGCACCAGCAGCACGGGCGCCCACCAGCCGATCGTCGCGAATGTCGGCAGCAGGCCGATCGCGACCGTCGACAGCCCCATCAGCATCACGGTCAGCACCAGCATCCGCTTGCGCCCGAGCCGGTCGCCGTAGTGACCGAACACGACGCCGCCGAGCGGCCGGAACAGGAAGCCGACGCCGAACGTCGCAAACGCCGCGAGCGTGCCCATCGTCGGACTGACTTTCGGGAAGAACTCGGAATTGAATACCAGCGCGGCGACGATCCCGTACAGCAGGAAGTCGTACCAGTCGACGACGGCGCCGACGAAGCTGCCGATCGCGGCCTTGCGGGCCTGGTTGCGAGCTCGGGCGCCGGCCGCGGCGTCGAGGGTGTCGAAGGTTGGGGTCATGGCGGTGTCTCCTGGCACGGCGCATCGTGGAATCGTGGCGGCGCCGCGTTCGATGCTGCATTCAAGTCGATGGGTGAACGGAGAATAGGGTGCGCGCCGCATGGCGGCAATTGGCCAAACGGACGAAATGCGCGATTATCGTTCAAATTCGTGCGATTATCGAACGCTTTTCGGGTTTGCACTAGGCGTCGTGACGATATCCCGTTCGGCCAGGGTGTGCCGTCGTGAACGATCTGGTTAAAATCTGCAGCATCGACAATTCGCCCGTTCGGCGCGGATGCGTGGCCCACCATCAGCCGCGCACGCCGCACGCGACGGGCGCCATCCCCATCGACCGCATGCCCCCGGAGACTGGAATGCCCGGCAATTCCCACCCCCTGCCCAGCGATACGCCGCCCGTTGCCGATCCGGCCGCCAATCCGCTCGGAATGGCCGGCCTCGAATTCGTCGAATTCGCTGCGCCCGTGCCGGAGGCGCTCGCGCAGCGCTTCGAGCAGCTCGGGTTCAAGGCGATTGCACGCCACGTCAGCAAGAACGTCACGCTGTACCGGCAGGGGCAGATGCACTTCCTGATCAATGCCGAGCCCGATTCGTTCGCCGCGCGCTATGCGGAGGAATACGGGATGGGCGTCTGCGCGATCGGGTTGCGGGTGGCGAGCGCCCGGCGCGCGTTCGAACGCGCGATCGAGCTCGGCGCGTGGGCGTTCGAGGGTGAAAAGGTCGGCGTGGGCGAGCTGAAGATCCCGGCGATCCAGGGCATCGGCGATTCGCACCTGTATTTCGTCGACCGCTGGCGCGGGCGGGGCGGCCAGCGCGGCGGCGTCGGCGACATCTCGATCTTCGACATCGATTTCCGGCCGATCGACATCGCCACCGCGCACACCGATCTCGACTGCGTCGGCGTCGGCCTGCAGCAGGTCGACCACTTCACGCAAACCGTCGGCGCCGGGCGCATGCGGGAGTGGCTGGATTTCTACCATGACCTGCTGCATTTTCGCGAGATCCACGAAATCGATGCCCACTGGCATGTGTCCGAGGAATCGCGTGTGATGGTGTCGCCGTGCGGCGCGGTGCGGATTCCGGTCTACGAGGAAGGCACGCGGCGCACCGAGCTGATGCACGCGTATCTGCCCGATCATCCGGGTGAGGGCGTGCAGCACGTCGCGCTGGCCACCGACGACATCCTGTCGTGCGTCGATGCGCTGCGTGCGAACGGCGTCGAATTCATCGAGCCGCCCGCGCGCTATTACGACGACGTCGATGCGCGGCTGCCGGGGCACGGCGTCGATCTCGATGCGCTGCGCCGCCGTGCGGTGCTGGTCGACGGCGAGATCGGCAGCGACGGCGTGCCGAAGCTGTTCTTCCAGACCTTCGTGAAGCGCCGGCCCGGCGAGATCTTCTTCGAGATCGTGCAGCGCCAGGGGCACCACGGGTTCGGCGAAGGAAACCTCGCGGCGCTCGCCCGCGCGCGCGCCGCCGGCTGAGCGGTCAGGCGCCGGAGCACACGGCGCGCACGTACCCGCGCGCGATCTTTTCGAAGACGGGTGTCACGCGGCAGGCAACGCTCATGCGGATTCCGCTCGGAAGTGCGGTGCCGCTCGGGGAAGTGGCCGGGCTATCGGCATCGGGCGAGGGGTCGTGAATTGCGCGGTGGCGACGGCCTTCTGCAAAAGAGGCTCGCACCGTGCGAGCCTCTTCTTCATTCCGTGCCGCCGAGGGCATGTATCGGACGTTCACCCCGCCGCGTTCACGATCCGCGCGTCGATCGATTCGCCCACCCGACGAGCGCCGGCCATTGCGAGCAGCCGCGCCGGACGAATCCGACGCCCGTGCGGATCACGAGCGCGCCGATCGCGAGCGCGGCCACGTCGTCAAGGCGGGCGAAGCCGACCAGCGCCGCGCTCATCGCGAGCGCCGCCAGCAACGACGACAGCGCATCGGTACGCACATGCCAGCCGGTTGCCTCGAGCAGCGCGGAACCGGTCTCGCGCGCCTTGCGCAGCATCCAGTGCGACAACGCGGCCTTGCCGACGAGCGTGACGGCAACGAGCGCGAGCGTCGCCGCACCCGGCTGCACGACGGGTGGCGCATCGAACCGGTTCATCGCCTGCCAGATCATCTGCGCGCCGGTCGCGACGAGCAGCGCGCCGAGGCCCGCGAGCGCGAGCGGTTCGTAGGTCGGACGCCGCTCCGGCGGCAGGCGTGCGTCGAGCCGGCATGCGACGAGGATCAGCGCATCGGCCGCGAGGTCGATCGCGGCATGCGCGACATCCGCGAGCAGCCCCGACGAATGCGCGGACCACGCCGCGGCCGTCTCGGCGGCGAGCAGCATCAGGTTGATCGCGAGGCTGACGGCGAGGGCGCACGACGTGGCCGCATAAAGATGGGGCGTGGCGCGAGACGTGCGCTGCATGGCGGATTCGTCTGTCGATAGCGTGGGTCAGCCCCGAACGCTACCGGTCGACGGTGGCAGATCCATGACAGTCGACTCGGCGTGACCGTCTGCGCGACCCGGGCATCGGCCGGGCTCCGCGATATTCGGTTTTTCAGTTGACACCGCAAGGCAGGGGCGGCCGGCTTTCCAGCGCAGCTGTAGCAGCGTGTTTGCCATGCAGCCTGGGGCAAGGCGAAAGCGAGGCAGTCGATCATGTGCCGCGATATCGAACAGGAGAGCGACGCCCATTGAATTCAACATTATAGAAATAATGTCAAATTAATCCCCATGATTGATTGGATATTTAACGGTTTACGTTATATTATTTACAAAATTCCCGACGAACACCGCCATGTCCGACCTCGCTGCCGACGAACCACGCTTGACCGCCGAAATCGAGCGCCTCAAGGCCGACTTCCCGAAAACCCGCGAGCTCTACCGCGAAGCCTGCGCGCTGCTGTTCTTCCGCTTCGGCATCACGCCTACGGCAAACCGCCTGTATCAGCTCGTCCGCAAGGGCAGCATGAGCACGCCGACGGCCGTCCTCGGCGAGTTCTGGGCCGAGCTGCGGGAGAAGAGCCGCGTGCGCATCGAGCATCCCGATTTGCCGGCCGATCTGCAGGCGGCAGCCGGCGAGCTGGTCGCCGCACTATGGAGCCGGTCGAGCACCGATGCCGCTGCCGCGCTCGATGCGCTGCGCGCGGAAGTCGAAGCAGAGCGCGCCGCGGCGAAAGCGGAGGTCACGACGCGGCAGGCCGAGCTGGCCCGCACCGAAACCGCGCTGGAGCAACGCACGGCTGCGTTGCTGGCTGCGCAGGTACGCATTCAGGAACTGGAGCAGGCGAGGGCGGCCGACGAAGCCTCGCGGCAAGCGCTGCAAGCGGATATCGAACGCCTGAAGGCCGACAACACGGAAGCCGACCGCGCACTCGCGCAGGCACGTGCGGATTTCACGACCCAGCTCGACCGGTTGCGCGACGACGCGGGCCGCGCCGAGGAACGCCTGCGCGCGTCGGAAAAACGGGCGCTTCAGGAGATCGATCGCGAGCGGCTCGCGGCCGCGCGATTGCAAAAGGAACTCGACGCGACCGCATCGCGCATGGAACAACGCGATGCGCGGCACCGAAAGGACATCGCCGACCTGCAGACGCAACTCGGCGACGCGCTGCATCGTTGCGGCGTGCTTCAGGGGCAACTCGACGGCGCGCAGGCGACCGATGCGGCACGCGTCAAGGAACTGGATACGTTGCGGCGCGAGATGGCGGTACTCGCCCGCCGGGCGCCGCTGCGCGGCGTCAAGACGGCACCTGCCGCGCAGCGGGAAGAGCGGAAGGCCCGCACGAGAAAGCGCACCGGCGAAGCGGCGGGTTGACCGCCTACCCGCGAGCATGTGCCGACCGATGTCGACGCACGCCTCGAGCGCCGACCGGCAGCCGCCCCGACGCAACGCAACGCAACGCATTCGAACGCGAAACGGCTCGCTCCGACTCCGCTCAACTCGTCACATACCGAGACAGCAACGGCGGCGCATCGGCCGGAATCGTCACGAGCGACGTATTCAGCCAGCCCTGCGGCGTACCGTTCGACTGCGCATAGGCGCCGACGTACGGCATCATCCGCGTCGTCTGGTAGACCTGCGGCGTCCAGCCGGCCGGCGCGAGGAAGATCGACGTCGCGCGCTTCTCGCTGTACGCGGACGCGCCGTACGTCGAGATGTTCCACAGCGTCTGCTGATACGTCGCGTAGTCGGCGTTGTGACGTGAGCCGCCGGCCTGCCATCCTTCGAGCTGGATGAACGTGTTGTACGTACCGGCACCCGCGAGCAGGTTGTTCACGGTGCGCCCGTACAGGAACGACAGGATCAGCCCGCAGTTCACCGGCGCGAAATCGTTGCCGACGCTCAGGTAGTAACGGCCCGTCGTGTTCACGACCGACGCATAGTGCGAATTGCCGATATCCGTCGACGTCGTCAGCCCGCTCGCGCCCATGAAGCTGTCGAACGCCTGCATCGTGACGCCCGCCGGCAGATCGCTCGTCGCACTGATCGCGACGAGGTGCGAACCGGCCGCCAGCAGTGTTAGGAACGCGGACAACGTCGCCGCGACCCAGTTGCCCTGCGCGTCGACGAACGGAAACGCGCGATAGCCCGTCAGCGAGAAAACCGCCGGATCCGTGCCGGCCTGCCACGCGATCTGCGGCACCCACATCGTCAGCGGGCCGGCGTTCGACGCGCTCGACACGTACTGCTTCAGCGCATCGACGAGCTGCGCATCGGCGCCGGGCAGCACGGTGTACGACACGCCTTTCTGCCAGCGCTGCACCCATTGCGCGACGAAGCCCGCGAGCTGGCCGCCGGTGAAGTCGGCAGGCGGCACATAGCCGAGCGGCCCGGTGCCCGGGTACGCAGACTGGATGGCCGCGGCTGTGCGCACGCCGCTGCCGAACATGCTGTTCGCGAAATCCTGGCAGTTGTTGGACGGCGGCGTCGCGAGTTGCGCGAGCGGGACGACCCATGCGCCGTTCGCGGTCGCGACGCCCCGATACAAGGTGAGATTCGCGACCGAGTCGTGGCCGGGAAACGTCGCGGCGTCGGCGCCCGACACGTAGCCGGCCGACGGCGTGACGCCGACGGTGGTCGGCTGCGAGCCGAACGGATGCGTGTAGGCAATCGCGAACGACGCGTCGCCGCCGGCGAGGCTGAACGACCCCGTGCAATCGCCCCAGCTGTTCGATGCGCGGACGGCCGTCGATTGCCCGGTTGCGACCAACGCTTGCGATGCCTGCGGCGTCGAGCCGCTCTGGCTTGCCGCATTGCCGAACGCGAGCGACGTCGACGGGATCGCATTGGTGACGTTGATCGTGATCGAGCGGTCGGCGATGCCGTAGCTGCGCGCGGCCGGATTCGCGCCGCCGGTCGCGGCCAACGACGACGCGGATGTCGTGTTGCCGTCGCCGCCGCAAGCGGCCAGCGTGCCGACGAGCGGCGACAGGGTCAGCGCGGCGCCGCGCTGGATGAAGCGCCGGCGGGTCGGCGCGGGCGGGCGAGCGGGTTTCGAGGCGGTCATGGGGCGTTCCTGGTCACGGGTTCGAGAGGAGGCAACGACGGTCCGGCGCATTGCACACGTGTGCAATGCCGGCTGCTGTTGGGCCACCGCCGGCACTTGCGCCGCGCGTATTTAAGCGGGAGATCGATGAAACGCCTGCGACGAAACCGAGTCGCCCGTGTGACGCCGCGCACGCCGTGGCGGGGGGAACGCCGCCGGGCATTGGGCGCGCGCCGGGGATCGGGTAAAGTGCCGCTCAACATGCCGGTTCGACGTCGCTAGACGACCGGTCTAATCGTTGCTACCATACGCCATCATGAATGCATCTTCAGGCGCGGAAGTTCGCCAGCACATCCTGAATATCGCGAAGCCGATCATGCTCCACAAGGGGTTTTCGGCGGTCGGTCTGAACGAGATTCTCGCTGCGGCGGGCATCCCGAAGGGCTCGTTCTACCATTACTTCGGCTCGAAAGAGGCATTCGGCGAAGCGCTGCTCGAATCGTATTTCGAAGGCTATCTCGCGCATCTCGACAACCTGCTCAAGCAGCAGGCCGGCACCGGCGCCGAGCGCCTGATGACGTACTGGGGCAACTGGCTGCACACGCAGTGCGCGGACGATCCGGAAGGCAAGTGCCTTGCGGTGAAACTCGGCGCGGAAGTGTCGGACCTGTCGGAGGCGATGCGTGCGGTGCTGCGACGCGGCACGAGCCAGATCATCGAACGGCTCGCGAGCGGCATCGAGGCCGGGCTGGCCGACGGCTCGCTGCGCGCGGTCGACGATCCGGCGTACACGGCCGCGATCCTGTACGAGCTGTGGCTGGGCGCGACGCTGCTGGAAAAGATTCACCGCAACCGCCAGCCGCTCGAAAGAGCGATGGTCGAAACGCGGCGCATGCTGAACCTGCCGCCGGCCGCGCAGGGCGGTGCGCCGTCGTAAGCCGGGCGCGCTTCCGCGCGCCTTGTTTTTGCCCTGATTCTAGACGACTGGTCTACTCAAATCCGCATGACGAATGCTTCACGCCGCGTTACGCTGTCCCGATTGTCCCAACCGCCCGTGTGCGCCCACGCCGGCGTGAACGCCGGCGCGCATCTTCTGCTGATCCACCCCTGATCCGATCGTGCTCACGAAGCATCTTCATTCCTGTCGACGGAGGCCCACATGCCGCAAAGCAAGACCACAAACCGCCAGATCATCCTGAATTCGCGCCCGGTCGGCGCCCCGACACCGGACAACTTCCGCGCCGAAACCGGCGACGTGCCGACGCCGGGCGCCGGCCAGGTGCTGCTGCGCACGATCTGGTTGTCGCTCGATCCGTACATGCGCGGCCGGATGAACGACACGCCGTCCTACGCGCCGCCTGCCGAGCTCGGCCAGCCGATGGTCGGCGGCACGGTCAGCCAAGTCGTAACGTCGAACCTGCCTGCCTTCCGCGAAGGCGATCTCGTCGTCGCCGGAGCCGGCTGGCAGGACTACGCGCTGTCGGACGGACGCGACCTGATCCCGCTCGGCCGCGATTTCGCGCATCCGTCGTTTGCCCTCGGCGTGCTCGGCATGCCGGGCTTCACCGCGTACACGGGGTTGCTGAAGATCGGCGAGCCGAAAGCCGGCGAGACGGTGGTCGTCGCGGCAGCGAGCGGCGCGGTCGGCGCAGTGGTCGGCCAGATCGCGAAGCTGAAGGGCTGCCGCGTGGTCGGCGTCGCGGGCGGCGCCGACAAGTGCGCGTACGTGACCGGCACACTCGGCTTCGACGCATGCGTCGACCATCGCGATCCGGCGTTCGCCGCGAGGCTGAAGGACGCGTGCCCGAACGGCATCGACGTCTATTTCGAGAACGTGGGCGGCGCGGTGTTCGACGCGGTCTGGCCGCTGCTGAACGACCATGCGCGCGTGCCCGTCTGCGGGATCATTGCGCATTACAACGACACGGCATACGACGACAAGGCCGTGTCGACCGGCCGCGATCGCGTGCCGGCGCTGATGGGCACGATCCTGCGCAAGCGCATCCGGATGCAGGGTTTCATCATCCTCGATCACTATGCGACCGGCTATGCGCCATTCCTGAAGGACATGAGCGAGTGGGTCGCGCAGGGCAAGGTGAAGACGCGCGAGGACGTCGTTCCCGAGCTTGCCGACGCACCGGAAGCCCTGATCGGCTTGCTTGCCGGCAAGAATTTCGGCAAGGTCGTCGTGCGCGTCGGCCCGGACGAACTGGCTTGATCTCGCGGTACGACCACCCGCATGCGTTGCACGCTGGCGTCGCGCGCCGCCAGCTTGTGGCATGCTCGATTCCGTTTCCAAAGGAGTGACGACATGGCGCTTCACGTAATCGCTTCGCTGTTCGTGAAACCCGAACATGCGCAGGCCGCCGAGGCCGAACTGCGCAGCATGGTCGCGAAGACGCGTACCGAACCGGGCAACCGGCGCTACGACCTGTTCCGCGAACAGGACGGCTCGCCGAACCTGCACCTGTACGAGATCTACGACGACCAGGCCGCGTTCGACGCGCACCTCGCGAGCCCGTATTTCGGCGAATTCCGTGTGAAGTCGGCCGACTGGTTCACGGCGCCGCCGGTCATCAAGGTGCTGTCGGGCATCGACGTGGCCGAGTAACGATGCAGTACCCCCACGCGGCTCGCCCCCATCAGGGCCGCGCGGCATCCGTTGCGCACCACGCAGCGGACATGAAGAAAACACGGCGCAACGTCGTTCGCGCCGCTTCCCCAATACACCGGCCCGGAGGCTGAATGGTCACCCTCAACATCAACGGCGAAACCCGCACGGTCGACGCCCCCGACGACATGCCCTTGCTCTGGGTACTGCGCGACGTCGTCGGTCTGACCGGCACCAAGTTCGGCTGCGGAATCGCGCAATGCGGCGCGTGCACCGTGCATCTCGACGGCGTCGCCGCGCGTTCGTGCGTCCTGCCGGTCGCGGCCGTCGCGGGCCGCAAGATCACGACGATCGAAGCCGTCGGCGCGACGCCGGCCGGCCACAAGGTCCAGCAGGCATGGCGCGAGCTCGACGTCGTCCAGTGCGGCTACTGCCAGTCGGGGCAGGTGATGGCGGCCACCGCGCTGATCGCGTCGAACCCCAACCCGAGCGACGCCGACATCGACGCGGCGATGGCCGGCAATATCTGCCGCTGCGGCACGTACAACCGGATTCGCGCGGCCGTGAAGCAAGCCGCGAAGGAGGCCTGACATGTCGCGAGGATTGATCGAAGCAGGTCGGGCCGGCGCGGGCGTGTCGCGCCGTTCGTTCCTCAAACTCGGCATGTCGCTTGGCGCGGCGGCCGGCGGCGGATTGCTGCTCGGCTTCAGCCTGCCGGCGGCGGGCGACGATGCGCGGCGCTCGGTGATCGGCGGTGACGCGGCCGAACCGGCGCAGCCCGGCGTGTTCGCGCCGAACGCGTTCGTGCAGATCGACCGTGCCGGCAAGGTCACGCTGGTGATGCCGAAAGTCGAGATGGGGCAGGGTGTCTATACGGCGCTGCCGATGCTGATCGCCGAGGAGCTCGAAGTGCCGCTGTCGAACGTGACGCTCGACCACGCGCCGCCGAACGAGAAACTGTTCATGGATCCGCTGCTCGGCGGCCAGCTCACCGGCGGCTCGACGTCGGTGCGTTATGCGTGGGAACCGATGCGCCGCGCGGGCGCCACCGCGCGCACCCTGCTGGTCTCGGCGGCCGCGAAACAATGGAACGTCGATCCGGCCACCTGCCGCGCGGCGAACGGCGAAGTGCAGCATCCGCCCAGCGGCCGGCGCGCATCGTACGGCCAGTTGGCCGACGCCGCGGCGAAACTGCCGGTGCCGAAGGACGTCGTCCTGAAGAAGCCCGAGGATTTCAAGCTGATCGGCACGCCCGCGAAGCGCCTCGACTCGCCGGAGAAGGTCGACGGCACCGCGCAGTTCGGGCTCGACGTGCGCCTGCCCGGCATGCTGTACGCGGTGATCGTGAACAGCCCGGTATTCGGCGGCACGGTCGCGAGCGTCGACGATACGGCCGCGAAAAAGATTCCCGGCGTGCGCCAGGTCGTGCGCGTCGACAACGCGGTCGCGGTGGTCGGCGATCATACGTGGGCCGCGAAGCGCGGCGCATCGGCACTCGTCGTGAAGTGGAACGAGGGCGCGGGCGCGAAGGTGTCGACCAAGGATCTGTTCGCGGATCTCGCGCAGGCGGCGGCGAACGGCAAGGGCGCGGTCGCACGCAAGGAAGGGGACGTCGGCAAGGCATTCGCGAACGCGAAGACGCGTGTCGACGCCGTCTACGAACAGCCGTTGCTCGCGCACGCGACGATGGAGCCCGTGAACTGCACGGTGCACGTGCGCGGCGACGGCTGCGAGATCTGGGTCGGCACGCAGGTGCCGACGCGCGCGGTCGACACCGCGCAGCAACTCACGGGCCTGTCGCCCGACAAGATCGTCGTGCACAACCATCTGCTCGGCGGCGGCTTCGGGCGTCGGCTCGAGACCGACATGATCGGCCAGGCCGTGAAGGTCGGCAAGCAGGTCAACGCGCCGGTGAAGGTGATCTGGACACGCGAGGAAGACGTTCAGCACGACATGTACCGGCCGTGCTACTACGACAAGATTTCGGCCGGCCTCGACGCGAACGGCAAGCCCGTCGCATGGCAGCACCGAATCGTCGGTTCGTCGATCATGGCACGCTTCGCGCCGCCCGCATTCCAGAACGGCGTCGATCCCGACGCGGTCGAGGTCGCGGCCGAACTGCCGTACGACCTGCCGAACCAGCTCGTCGACTACGTGCGCCAGGAGCCGCGCCACGTGCCGACCGCGTTCTGGCGCGGCGTCGGGCCGACCCGGGGCACGTTCGTCGTCGAGAGCTTCATCGACGAACTCGCCGCGCAGACCAAGACCGACCCCGTGCAATATCGCCGCGCGCTGCTCGACAAGACGCCGCGCGCACGCAACGTGCTCGACGTCGCGACGAAGGCCGCCGGCTGGGGCGCGTCGTTGCCGAAGGGGCAGGGGCGGGGCGTGTCGGTGATGCACGCGTTCGGCAGCTTCTTCTCGATCGTCATCGACGTCGCGGTGGACGGCGGCGAGGTGCAGGTCAAGCGCGCCGTGTGCGCGGTCGATTGCGGGATGGTCGTCAATCCGAACACGATCGAGGCGCAGGTGCAGGGCGGCATCATCTTCGGGATCACGGGCGCGCTGTACGGCGAGATCACGATCGAGGACGGCCGCGTGATGCAGAGCAACTTTACCGACTACCGGATGATGCGGATCAACGAGACGCCGCCGATCGAGGTCCATCTGGTCAAGAGCGGCGAAGCGCCGGGCGGGATCGGCGAGCCGGGCACGGCGGCGACGGCGGCGGCGCTGTCGAACGCGATCTTCGCGGCGACCGGCACGCGGCTGCGCAAGCTGCCGGTCGGCAACCAGCTGAAGACGGCTTGAGGGAGGGGACGACCATGCGAAACCTCACCCTGAACACGCTCCGCGCGTCGCTGCTTGCATTGTCCGTGCTGCTGGCCGGCACGATCGCGCATGCCGCGGAAACGGCACCGACCGACAGCGCGCTCGTCGCGCGCGGCGCCTATCTCGCGAAAGCCGGCGACTGCGTTGCGTGCCACACCGCGCCGCGCGGTACGCCGTTCGCGGGCGGCCTGAAGATGGTCACGCCGATGGGCGCGATCTACACGACCAACATCACGCCCGATCCGGAGACGGGCATTGGCGGCTATACGGAAGCCGAGTTCGCGGGCGCGCTGCGCAAGGGCGTCGCGAAGGACGGCCACAACCTGTATCCGGCGATGCCGTATCCGTCGTACGCGAAGCTGAAGGACGACGACGTGAAGGCGCTGTATGCGTACTTCATGCACGGCGTCGAGCCGGTCAAGCAGGCGAACCGTCCGTCCGACATTCCCTGGCCGCTCAACATGCGCTGGCCGCTCGCGCTGTGGAACATGGTGTTCCTCGACTCGACGCCTTATGCCGACAAGCCGGACAAGGACGCGATGTGGAACCGCGGCGCCTATCTCGTGCAGGGGCTCGGGCACTGCGGGTCGTGCCACACGCCGCGCGGTGTCGGCTTCCAGGAGAAGGCACTCGACGAACGCGGCACGGCGTTCCTGTCGGGTGCGTCGATCGACAACTGGTTCGCGTCGAACCTGACCGGCGAGCACAATACGGGGCTCGGCCGCTGGAACGAGGCCGAGGTCGCGCAGTTCCTGAAGACCGGCGCGAACCGTCACGCGACCGCATTCGGCTCGATGGTGAGCGTGATCAACCACAGCACGCAGGCGTTGACGGACGACGACCTGGCCGCGATGTCGCGCTACCTGAAATCGCTGCCGGCCGCAGGCGGCACCGGTGCGCCGCCGTACAGCTACGATCCGAAGGCGACGCAGGTGGCGCTGGGCCGGCCGGCAGCCGATCCGGGCGCGAAGGTGTATAACGCTTACTGCCTGCATTGCCACGGTGCGGACGGGCGCGGTTACGCGCCGCTGCTCGCGCCGCTCGCCGGCAATCCGAACGTGCTCGAGGCCGATGCATCGTCGCTGATCAACGTGACGCTGAACGGCAGCGACACGCTCGTGATCGGCGGTGTGCCGTCCGCCTATCCGATGCCGGCGTTCTCGAACCAGCTGAACGACCAGCAGATCGCCGACGTGCTGACGTTCATGCGCGCCGGCTGGAACAACGGCGCGCCGGCCGTGCAGGCGGCGGACGTCGCGAAACTCCGCAAGGCGACGGCGGCCGCGCACTGAGCGCGGCGCGATGCGGGACGACGGCGGGCCGCGCCTGTCGTCGACACCGCCGGGTGCGTGCCTGCCCCGGCGGCCTGGCTCTTTCTGTCAACCGGCGCGCGGCCGTTCGCGGCAGCGCGCCTTCAATCGACGCAATGTAGGGGTGTCTGGATGGCTAACGTGACTTATACGGATACGCAACTGCTGATCGACGGCGAGTGGGTCGACGCCGCGAGCGGCAAGACGATCGACGTCGTGAACCCGGCGACCGGCAAGCCGATCGGCAAGGTGGCCCACGCGGGCATCGCCGATCTCGACCGTGCGCTCGCCGCCGCGCAGCGCGGCTTCGAAACGTGGCGCAAGGTGCCCGCGCACGAGCGCGCGGCGACGATGCGCAAGGCGGCCGCACTCGTGCGCGAACGCGCCGACGCGATCGCGCAGCTGATGACGCAGGAGCAGGGCAAGCCGCTCACCGAAGCACGCGTCGAAGTGCTGTCGGCGGCCGACATCATCGAATGGTTCGCGGACGAAGGCCGCCGTGTGTACGGCCGGATCGTGCCGCCGCGCAACCTCGGCGCGCAGCAGACGGTCGTGAAGGAACCGGTCGGCCCGGTTGCCGCATTCACGCCGTGGAATTTCCCGGTCAACCAGGTCGTGCGCAAGCTGAGCGCGGCGCTCGCGACCGGCTGTTCGTTCCTCGTGAAGGCGCCGGAAGAAACCCCGGCGTCGCCGGCCGCGCTGTTGCGCGCGTTCGTCGACGCCGGCGTGCCGGCCGGCGTGATCGGCCTCGTGTACGGCGATCCTGCCGAAATCTCGTCGTACCTGATCCCGCACCCGGTGATCCGCAAGGTCACGTTCACCGGTTCGACGCCGGTCGGCAAGCAGCTTGCCTCGCTGGCCGGCCTGCACATGAAGCGCGCGACGATGGAGCTGGGCGGCCACGCACCGGTGATCGTCGCGGAAGACGCCGACGTCGCGCTCGCGGTGAAGGCCGCCGGCGGTGCGAAGTTCCGCAACGCAGGGCAGGTCTGCATTTCGCCCACGCGCTTCCTCGTGCACAACAGCATCCGTGACGAATTCACGCGTGCGCTGGTCAAGCATGCGGAAGGGCTGAAGGTCGGCAACGGTCTCGAGGAAGGCACGACGCTCGGTGCGCTCGCGAACCCGCGCCGCCTCACCGCGATGGCGTCGGTCGTCGACAACGCACGCAAGGTCGGTGCGCGCATCGAAACCGGCGGCGAGCGGATCGGCTCGGAAGGCAACTTCTTCGCGCCGACCGTGATCGCGGACGTGCCGCTCGAAGCGGACGTGTTCAACACCGAGCCGTTCGGCCCGGTCGCGGCGATTCGCGGCTTCGACAAGCTCGAGGACGCGATCGCCGAAGCGAACCGTCTGCCGTTCGGGCTGGCCGGCTATGCGTTCACGCGTTCGTTCGCGAACGTGCATCTGCTCACGCAGCGCCTGGAAGTCGGGATGCTGTGGATCAACCAGCCGGCAACGCCGTGGCCGGAAATGCCGTTCGGCGGCGTGAAGGATTCGGGCTATGGGTCGGAAGGCGGGCCGGAAGCGCTCGAGCCGTACCTCGTCACGAAGTCGGTCACGGTGATGGCCGTCTGACGCGTGTCGCGTGTGCCCGCTACGGCGGGCATTTTTTCAGGTTTCGCGTGTCACCGGGCGCATGCCATGCACGGCATGCGCCCGGTAATTCCTTGAGTGCTTTGTCGGAAGGATTTATCACGATCGAAGATCGTCGGGACGTGCGGGAAAACGGGGTAGCCGTCATCCAATATTTGATTTTACATAACATGAATTATCGACAGTTTGGATTGTAGTGGCTAGATTGAAATGTCCGCTTTTGGCTACATAGAAATGTCCGCTTTCGTGCCGCGTAAGCTGTCCGGCCGCCGGGTGTCCGGCGCCGGAGGCTGCGATGGCTGCAACGGAGCGGATCACGATGACGATGCGCGAGCTGGACCGATTCAAGGTCATTCAGGACGTGGCGGATGGCAAGCTCAAGCCGTGGCGTGCAGCGGAACGGCTGGAACTGACGACCCGGCAGATTCGCCGGCTGGTCGCCCGACTTCGGGAACATGGCGCGGCGGGTTTGGTATCGGGACACCGATCGAAGCCCGGCAACCGTCGGCTGGACCCAGGAGCCGCCGACCGGGCGCTATCGGTCATCCGTGATCGCTACGCCGATTTCGGACCGACACTGGCTTGCGAGAAGCTCTGGGAATGTCACGGCATTCGGCTGGCCAAGGAGACGGTCCGGAAGCTGATGACGGAGGCTGGCTTGTGGATTCCGCGCCGGCAGCGGCCGCCGAAGGTTTATCAGCCGCGAGCGCGTCGGGCGTGCCTGGGTGAACTGAGCCACGCCGTTTCAGGCGGCAGACATGGATGCCGCAATTCTGCAGGTTACATCTCGAGCGGAATCGAACCAGCGGTCCGCCAAGGCCCGTGGATAAACGCAAGCGCCCTGCTGCTTCAGGCTCGGTGCTTCAACGCTGAATGACGCAAAGGCCGATGAAACATGCGACATCTGTATTGAGCTGGCGCTACGACATCTGAATCCGGGATTCGCTCAGCATCGTATCGGCGATATCGAGCATCGCGCGCAAGCGATCCATATGCCGAAGGTCATGGTGATAACCCACCCATATGTCTCTGGACGGTGGCGGCTCCGGCGTTTCGATGCGCAGCAGTGCCGATGTCGCGTCGCCCAGCGGCCGTGGCAGGACCGCCATGCCCATGCCTGCCCCACACATCCTGGCCTGAACGGCGCGGCTCGTGCTGGTGAAGACACGCCGCGACCGAGGGAACCTGTCGAGCAGCCAGGCGACATCGGGGAAGTGAAATTGCGCCGTGTTCATCACGATCAACCCCACCGAAGCAGGATCATGCCGCAACGCACGGACGGTTTCGGCCGTGCCGTAAAGACCGTACGGAACGCTCATCAGGCGGCGCTGAACGATGTCCGGTTCGGTGAAAGGAACGATCCGGAAGGCCAGGTCGGCCTCGCGGCGTGACAAGCTCAGCAATCGGTAACTCGCGATCACTTCCGGCACCACGGCCGGATGACGGCGCGCCAGTTCCGCCAGAACCGGCGCGAGAACGTAGCCGGCGAACCACTCCGCGCACGATATACGCAAGATGCCTTCGAGACGGTCTTGATTACCGGCCAGACGCCGTTCCATGGCCAGCGCCGCGTTTTCCATGGCTTCGGCCAGGCTCAGCACGGTATCCCCGGCGTCCGTGAGCACGAGCCCATCCGCGGTCCTGCGAAACAACGCCTGCCCGGCTTCATCCTCGAGTGCCTTGATCCGGCGGCCGATCGTCGGATGGCTCACGCCCAGGCTTCGGGCTGCCGCACCGAAAGATCCGCCCCGCTTGACCGCCAGAAAGACCCGGACATCACTCCATTCCATTGCGATGGATCGTCGTTCAAAAATGTACGCCAAATATACAAGAACGACCATTCACAAACAATTGTGTGAGCCTCACGATGGTGACTTTCATCAACCGAACCGCCCCGCCGGGGGCCAACGTCTGCGGAGCGTGAAGTCATGGACAAGTTGAAGGGCAAGGTCGCGATCGTGACGGGAGCATCGAAAGGAATAGGCGCAGGCATCGCGCGCCGGCTGGCGGCCGACGGCGCACAGGTCGTCGTCAACTACGCATCGAGCGCGAGCAATGCCGAAAAGGTCGTCGCGGACATTCAGGCCGCCGGTGGGCAGGCATTGGCGGTGCGCGCCGACGTGACGAACAAGACGGAGGTCGAGGCGCTCGTCAACGTAGCCGTCGACCATTTCGGACGGTTGGATATCGTGGTGAACAACGCCGGCGTCTATCAGTTCGCCAGAATCGAGGAGACCACCGAGGCGCGCTACCGCGAGCAATTCGACATCAACGTTCTCGGCCCGCTGCTGGTCGTCGGGGCCGCGGCGCCGCATCTCGGCAAAGGCGGCAGCATCGTCAACATCGGTTCCAACGTGACGCGCGTCCTGCCGGCCGAAAGCGCCATCTACAGCGGCACGAAAGGCGCCATCGACGCCATCACCGGCGTGCTCTCGCGGGAGCTCGGCCCGCGCGGCATCCGGGTCAATGCCGTGAACCCCGGCCTGGTGGAAACGGAGGGCACCCATGCTGCCGCGGTGATCGGCTCGGACTTCGAAACGTGGAACGCGGACCAGACACCGCTTGGCCGTATCGGCCAGGTGCGGGACATCGCGCCCATCGTTTCGTTTCTCGCGTCGGACGACTCGGGGTGGATGACGGGCGAGATCGTCCTTGCGTCAGGCGGCATGCGCTGACGTGGCCTGCTCGCGGGCATGCACGCCGTGCGCAACAGACATGAGCGCTTCCACGAGAAACATGTCGGTTCCGCATCGGCGCGCATGTTGGCATGCCCCGTCGAGCGAATCGAAACACAGCATCAAGTGAAAGGAGAAACGCATGAACAAAACCTGGTTGATCACCGGCTGCTCCGGCGGCTTCGGCCTGCATCTCGCACGCATGGCGGCCGCGCGCGGCGACCACGTGGTGGCAACGGCGCGTGCGCCGGAAACGCTACGCGATCTCGCTCGGCATTACCCGGACACGCTGCGTGTTGCAGCGTTGGACGTGACGAAGCCGGAGACGATACAAGCGGCCATTGCCTTGACGGCCGAAACGTTCGGCAGGTTGGACGTGCTGGTCAATAACGCCGGGCATGGATTCATGGGGGCGATCGAAGAAGGCACCCCGGAGGAATACCGGCCGTTATTCGATGTGAACGTCTTCGGACTCGTCGAGACGACGCGTGCGGCATTGCCGCTGATGCGACGCACCGGAGGCGGCAGGATCGTAAACCTGTCGTCCGGTGCCGGTATCGCCGGTTCGGGTGGCCGCGGCTATTACAACGCGACGAAGTTTGCGGTCGAAGGCCTGTCGGAGGCACTCGCGCAGGAACTCGAACCGATGGGCATTCGCGTGATCATCGTCGAGCCGGGTCCGTTTCGAACCGAATTCCTGGGGCGCTCGATCGCGGTCGCCAGGCAGCAGATCAGCGACTATGCGGCAACTGGCGGCTCCGCGCGCAGCTACCGCGACAGCAACGACGGACATCAGGCAGGCGATCCTGCCAAAGCCGCCGCGGTAATGATTCAGGCAATCGACTCGGACGATCCGCCCTTGCACCTGCCGATCGGGCCGAACGCGCATGCCATTGCGGAGCGCAAGCTGAAGGCGTTCCGCCAGGACATCGACGCGTGGCGTGCGCTGTCCATCGCAACCGACTTCGATTGATGGCGCCGGGCCGACGTGACGGTCGGCCCGAACACGGAATCGCGGACGCTCCGCCCGGTCCTCGCCCATCGGTTCGATCGGGTTGCACGCCGGCGAACGACGTGTCGCCCGCCGGGCGGCCGGCTTACATCGGAGGTGCGACGCCATCCTTCTCGACCACGATCTGGCGTCCGTCGTAGGCCCCGTCCTTGCCCGGCGTGGCCACGACGAAGATCTTCTTGCCCGTCGACAAATCGGCGCGCGTCGCCGGGACGAGCGTCACGACCGGTGCGTCGGGCGGCACCGTGATCGTGTTGCTGCCGCCCTTGTACGACAGCTTGAGATCGCGCCCGCTCGTGCCTTGAACGACCGTATCGACATTGGCGTTCGTCATCGTGCTGTTCGCGGCGAGATCCCATGCATAGTGGCCTTCACCCATGCCGCGCGCGGCTTCGGGGAACACGAGCACTTCCTTCGCGATCAACTTGCCGTTCTCGCCCGGCATGGCCGCCGCGCCGACATAGGAACCGGGTTTGATATCGGAAAGCTGAATCGCCTTCACCGCGTTCACGTTGGCCGACGGTGCGACATTGATGAGCACGGTCTCGCCGCTGCGGCGGTGTACCTTCAGGCTGCTGCCGGAAAACGAGACGATGTCGCCGCGAATGCGCTCGGGCTTGCTCGCAGCGGATTGCGCGAGCGCACTGCCGGCCAGCGTAGCCGCGACGACGGAAGCGACGAGTTTGAGTCGAATGGACATGAATGCTCCTTTGAAGAGGTTGCGATCGAGAATGTCACCGGCGCGATATCCAGGGCCAAGGGCTCAGGAACCGCCAAACCAGTTGTATCCCTGGTTTTCCCAATAACCGCCCGGGAATGCGTTGGTCACCGTGATGGCGACGATATGTTTGGGATTCTTGTATCCGAGCTTGGTCGGCATGCGCAGCTTCATCGGGAAGCCGTACTTCGCCGGCAAGACGCTGCCGTCATAGGTGAGAGTCAGCAGCGTTTGCGGATGGAGCGCAGTCGGCATGTCGATGCTCGTCCAGTAGTTGTCGGCGCAATGCAGCGCGACGTACTTCGCGGTGGTGTCGGCGCCGGCGCGCAACAGGAAGTCCGAAAATCGCACGCCGCCCCACTTCCCGATCGCGCTCCACCCTTCGATGCAGATATGCCGCGTGACCTGGCTTTCCTGCGGCAGCGCACGGAGTTCGTCGAGCGTCCACGCACGCTTGCCTTTGACCAGTCCGCCGACCTGGAGCCGATATCTCGCCGCATCCACGTCCGGCACCTGGTCGATGTCGTAATACGCATTGAACGGGAAAGGCCGTGCGATCATCGACTCCGGATACGTCGGCGCAAGCTTGCGCGGATCGAACAGCAACGCCTGCACGTCGTCGTTGAACGACGACACGCGGCGCAGCATCGTGTTCACTGACTGGTCGTCGGTCAGCTCGCAGCCGGAAAGCAGCATCAGTCCGCCGAGCGTGAGGATTCGCTTGCCGAACAGGCGGCGTTGCGTCGACTGGAGTGCGTTGCGCGCATCCTTGACGATCGCATCCGCATCGAGCTGCGAGACGCGATCGGCGTGAGGGGAACGTTTTGGCTCATGCATGATCAGCGCCCTCGAATCATCGTCAGCAGTGAGCGCGGAACGAGCGCGACCATCACGATGTGAACGGCAAAAAAACCGACGATCACGCTCATGGCGACGAAATGAACGACGCGCGCGTTGTCGAATCCACCCATCAATGTCCGCAGGACCGGGAACTGCACCGGTTTCCAGATAGCGAGCCCCGACAGCACGAGCAGCCCGATATCGAAGAGCACGCCGAGATACGCGAACTTCTGCACGGCGTTGTACCGTGCCGGATCGTCATGACCCAGCTTTCCGCGCAGCGCGGCGGCGAGGTCGGAAAAGACCGCCCGCACGCCGAGCGGCAGCAGCTTCCTGCGCAACCGCCCGGTTGCAATGCCGAGCACGAGATAGACGAACAGGTTGCCGGCCAGGATCCACATCGCCGCGAAGTGCCACAGGAGCGCACCGCCCAGCCAACCGCCAAGCGTGATGGAAGGCGGAAACGTAACCGTCCTGAAAATCGGCGAAGCGTTGTAGACCTGCCAGCCGCTCAGGCACAGGGCGATGACTGCGGCGGCATTGAGCCAGTGGAAAAGACGAACCCACAGCGGATGAATCGTCGAGCGCTTCAAAGCGAACGTCCTCGTAACCTTGCGGATGGTGCGCGGGCCATGCCGTGGTGACATGGGCGTGACGAGAAGGATCGCAATTGCCGCGACGCGCCGGTATCGGTCGAACGACCGACCCCGGTCGGACTCCTGCCGAGCCGATGTACAGGCGGCCGGCCGGAACAACGGCGGCAGGCCGCCGAGGGACGCGTCAGCGAGGGCCGACCAGCCGCAGGTACGCTTCGACGCCGAGCACGCTCAGCCCCTCGCGCGCATTGAAGGTGGCGGATTTATCCCGCCACATGCCGTCACCGTGCCCGAAAGCGACCCGATAGCGCGCCATCACGTCGTCGGGGGTGGCGACCAGGTCGGCGTTCAGTGTGTCGAGACTCCATGCCGTCTTCACGAAGACGCGGCCGGTGACCCGCTCGACGGGCTTAGTCAGGCGGCGCCGACACCTGGGCGCCTGTGTTGACGCTCCGGGGTTCGCGAGCAGGACCCGGATGGTCAGCTTGCCCGCGTCTTTGGGGGGCGTGGCGGTCACCCTCGTGTCCCAGCTGCCGAGCGCATGCACCGCGCCGCAACCGAACTGCCCTGCCCCCGGGACGATCATGTCGTCGGCCACGCCGACCGCCATACTGCCGGCGCCGACGAAGGCCATGGCGACCGCTGACAGCATGTCCGCACCCGGCTACGCATCGCGGTGCGTCAGGTTTGCAGGACCGATTCCGCACGCACCGTCATCCCGCCCTCGGCCCGGCTCCATTGCACGACCCATTCGGGCAGATCGGGCGATGGCTGGGTCACGCCGATCCGCGCCAGTAGTTCGTCGGTCGGCACGGTGCCGCCGCCGCGCTTCAGGAACCGCGTTCGCACGACGCCGAGCGCGACCTCGGCCCCGCCACGCCTGAACCCCTGCTCCAGAAACACATGTTTTTCGTCCCAACCGATCACACGCGTCGTGACGTCGTAACGCTCCCACAAATGCAGCGATCGATGAAATCGTATCGTCTCGAGCGTGACGACGGGATACCACTTTTGCGCATTGACGCGCGGCCACACGCGCGAGCGCAGCAACAGATCGACCCGCCCCAGATCGAGAATGGCGAAGTAGCGGCCATTCGTCATGTGGCGCAGCACATCGAGGTCATTGGGCCACACGCGGAACGGCGTGACGCAGGTGTCGAGGACATGCAGTCGCCGACGTCGCCGGCTCAGCAGGAACGTAACGCACAAACGCAACAGTAGATTCATGAATGGTGGGGGTTGACGGTGCCGGGGCAGCGCGCGCGTCGCGGCATTCGTACCGAAGGGGAAGCCATCGAAGCGCCCCAGATTACGCGACGACCCATGCCACGCGTATCGGTCGAGTGACCGATACGGCTGGAGTGACCGCCCGGCGCTGGCGGCCCGCTCGCGCGACGGCGACATCGCCGAATCACGATACGTTGCGACCGGGCAAGGCTCTATCGCTACAGCAGCCCCATCGCCGACGCCTTGAGTGTGGCTGCCGCGCGCGTCGAGCAATCGAGCTTGCGAAACATGCTTTCGACGTGGGTGCGCACGGTGCTCGGGCTCATCGCGAGCGCGCGCGCGGCTTCCTTGTTGCTCGCGCCGCGCGAGATCACGCGCAGCACGTCCATCTCCCGCGCCGACAGCCGCGCCCCCTGCGTGGAGCGTTTCGCGAACCGTCCGCCCGTGGGTGCCGGCTCCACGATCGCATCGACCGCTTCGTTGCTCAACCGGCCGCGCTCGACCTCTTCGCGCAACACCTGCCTGGCGGCTTCGGCCGACAGCGCGTCGCGCCAGGGCCGTGGCGAACGCAGCGCCACCCACGCTACCGAGGCGGCCAGCACACGCGCCTCGAGCGTCAACGCACGGCCGGCTGCCCCGCGGAAGTATCCCGATCCGTCCTGCCGCTCGTAAGCGTGGGAAGCGAGCTCGGCGGCCTCGGCGAGGGCCCCGGTTTGCCTGCCGGCGCGCGCCGTCCAGTACGGCACCAGCCGAATCTTTTCCCACGCGCTGGCCGGCAGCGTCTCGCGCTGATTCCACACCGCGTTGGGGACGGCGGCACGGCCTATACCGTGAATCAACGCAGCCTGGTAGACGCGCGCCTGCGCCGTTCGATCGAGTGCAAGCCGCTCGCAGCTTGCCGCCGCGGTCGTCGCGACCGCACGCGAAAAGCCCGTCATCCAGGGCAACTTGAGATCGATCACATCGGCGATCAGTTCGGCCGAGGTCATCCGTTGCATGTCGGGCGTGATCAGCGCGGCGTCGAAATCGTCGAGCGTCGCACGCCCGACCTCCTCCAGCCAGCCGCTTGCGTTCCTGACGGCCGTTCCGACGAGATGGGCCGGATATCGACTGTCGGAACGCTGCTCGATGAGCTCGAGCGCCCGCTCGATGCCATGGGTACGACCGAAAACCTCCAGGTCGCCCGCCAGCGCGACCACAAACACGGGCATCGGCACCGCGTCGCGAGCCATGTTCGCGGGAAACCCCGCGCCATCCCACGTTTCGAAGATGTGACGGAGCGACGTTGCCGTCATGCCGGACAGGCCCGACATGCTCGCAATCTCTCCCGATACCTCGCAGTGAGTCTGCGCGAGCGGCAACATGACGGACGCTGCGCCACCCAGCGCCTCCAGCGGCGGCGCCCAGTCGGATCGTCCCTCGAGCATCGCCAGCCTGATCGCGATGTCGTCGCCGAACACGTCGGCGAAGCCCGCCGCGTTCGCGGTGCAGCCCGACCAGCGCAGCAGCGCCACCTCGCGCACCGTATCGCAAGTCTGCGAATCGAGCCCGGCCGCGCGCGCGAGTCGCGCCGCCAGCCATCCGGTGCGCAATGAATGGTCGGTCGGCTGTCCCATGCTGAGGTCGCCGACGAACGCGAGCGCTCTTACCGAATCGAACACCCGCAGCGTGTTCTGGTTTGCATCGACGTCGAACGTGGGCATGGACACGGAAAATCGTGGAGATCACCGCAGATCATACGCGAGGCCTACGATGCGATGTACGCGGCGCTTCGCCCCCCGCGACGGTGCGCAGCGTCCGCGTGAACAGGCGCCCTGCCGTTACATGCACATTGACATCGGAACCGATCGGTCCATATAATGAAGGCCACTTTCAAGCACCGCATCATTTGCGATACTGACCGATGGCAAATCCGGCTGGCGTGGGCCGCCCCCGCGAATTCGAACTTGGCGATGCCGCGCGCGACGCGATGGAGGTTTTCTGGGACCACGGCTATGAAGGCGCGTCCCTGCCCGACCTGATGGCCGGCACCGGCTTGTCGCGCGGCAGTCTTTACAAGGCATTCGGCGACAAGAAGGCGCTGCTGCTGGCGGCGCTCGACCTGTACATGGCCGACGGGCTCAAGGCGACCGCGGACATCCTGTCGCAACCCGGCCCCGTGAAGGATGCGATTCGCGACTCGCTGCTGCGCTATGCGCACCTGTCCGTCGGCGAGGCGGGCCGGCGGGGGTGCCTCGCGGTCGCGATGACCACCGAACTGGCCGCGCGCGACGCGGATGTCGCGGAGCGCACGGGGCGCATGTTCCGGCGCCTGCAGCAGCTCTATGCGGGCGCGATCGTCCGCGGCCAGGCGAGCGGCGAGATCGCCGAGCAGGACGAACAGGTGTTGGCGCGTCTGCTCGTCTGCCAGGTCGAAGGCATGCGCGTGCTGGGGAAAACCGGCGTACCCGAGCGCGACATGCTCGCGCTGGTCGACCGCACGATGCGCCTCCTCGACTGAATTTTTTTACCCAATTTGGAACCAATCGGTTCCGTATGGAGAGCCGTTGATGTCACAAAATGATCCCGTCTCGCCCGACCCGCGTCGCTGGGCGATGTTTTCGGTCCTGCTCGTCGGCGCGTTCCTGCCGCCGCTGGACTTCTTCATCATCAATGTCGCGCTGCCGTCGATCCGCGCGGAGCTGGGCGCCTCGTCGTCGGCCGAGCAACTCGTCATTTCGTCGTATGCCGGACTGTACGCGGTGACGCTGATCACCGGCGGGCGGTTGGGCGACCTGTTCGGCCGCGGTCGCATGTTCTTTCTCGGGTTGATCGGATTTGCGACGGCCTCGATGCTGTGCGGCCTCGCCAGCTCGCCGTGGACGCTCATCGTCGGTCGCGCATTGCAGGGCGTGACGGCCGCGATCATGGCGCCGCAGGCACTCGCCTCGATCCAGGCGATCTTCCCGGAAGCGGAGAAGCCGCTCGCGCTCAGCCTGTATGGCGCGGTGTTCGGCCTCGCCGCCGTGGTCGGGCAGGCGCTCGGCGGGATCCTGATCTCGCTGAACCTGCTGAACCTGGGTTGGCGCACGATCTTCCTCGTCAATCTGCCGCTGGCGATTCTGGTCGTGCTGTTCGGGATTCCGCTGTTGAAGGAAACGCGCGCGCAGCATGCGCGCAAGCTCGACCTCGGCGGCACCGCGCTGTCGATGCTGACGCTGGGCGCGCTGATCGTGCCGCTGATCGAGGGACGCGAAGCAGGCTGGCCCGTCTGGGCGTGGGTGTCGCTGCTCGCGGTGCCGGCCCTCGCCGCGTGCTTCTGGCGCTACGAGCGTCGGCTGGGCAGCCGCGGCGGCGCACCGCTGCTCGATCCGGCCGCGCTGCGCGCGCCAGGGCTGGGACGGGCATTGCTGATCGCGCTGCTGCTGTATGCGATCGGTGGGTTTTTCCTGCTGTTTTCGGTGTATCTGCAAAACGCGTTGCACGTCGACGCGCTGAGCGCGGGCCTCGTGTTCTTGCCGTTCGGCGTGGGGTTCCTGCTCGGGCCGTTGTCGACGCCTTTCTGCACACGTGTCATCGGCGCTTACGTCAATCCGTTCGGCATGGGGCTGGAGGTCGTCGGGCTCGTCGGCCTCGCGTGGTTGATCGATGCCACGCCGATCGGGATGCCGCTCGCGTCGGTCCCGCTCGCCGCCGCGCTGTTCGTCATCGGTTTCGGACAGGGGCTCGCGCTGCCCACGCTGATGCGCATGGTGACCGGGCGCGTCGCACCGGCGCTTTCCGGCATGATCGCCGGCATTGCCAGTTCGACGCTGCAGGTCAGCACGTCGCTCAGCGTCGCGATCATCGGCGGAATTTTCTATACGGTCCTCGGCACGCGCCAGGATCCGGCCGCCATTGCGCACGCGTTCATCGTCGCGCTTCTCTCGATTTCGTTGTTCCTCGCCGCCGGCGCCGCGCTGGGCATCTCGCTCGCCCGCGCGCCCGCCGCGCCGACCTCGGTGCGGGCGGCCGCCCGGCCGGGCTTCGGCCCTGAACGCAATCGGCCGTAGTCGCCCGTCTCGACATTCATCGTTGCATCAGTCCGACCTGGAGAGGCCTCATGTATTTCGTCGTTTCCTATCGCCGAGCCGCGGGCACCCGGTTCGATGTTCGCTACTACGTCGAGCAACACATTCCGCTGGTGGAAAAATCCTGGAAACGGTACGGGCTCGAATATGTCGATGCCTTCTTCCCCTCGAGAGAGGACAGCGAACTGATCGTCGTGGCGATGTGCCGCTTCGCGGATCGGGCCGCGCTGGACGCCGCGTTCGCGTCGGCGGAGGCGGCGGACGTCATGGCCGACATCGACGCGTTCACCGATATCGCGCCCGATCGGCACATCACGGATGTCGTCTCGTACGCGCAGTAACGGCGGTTGCGCGCCGCCATGCGTCAGTTCCGGCCGGCTCCATCGGTTATTTGTCCGATGGCCCCCGCGAACGGCCGGATGCCAGGATAGGCAACCGTCACGCGAGTGACCGAACCGTGAGGACGGCCGCCATGTCGGAACGTCAGCGCTTCATCGTTGCATTGGCGAGCGGCCTGCCCCGGGCGCTCGGCATATTCGCCGTGCTGTCGGGGGTGCTGCGGATCGGCATCGCCGTGGCGCGCCGGCGGGATGCCGGCACGTCATGGCGAACGATCTCGGCCGGCGCGCGAACGGCACTGGCCGGCGCGCTGCTTTCCTGCGAAGCGATGGGTGCCGTCTACTTCGCGATCGCGGCGCTGGGCGACCGATGGGCGGACGCCGGCGCGCCTGCGCCAGATCGCCCGGCACGAGAGAACGACGGGCCGACCTGAACGGCACAACCGTCATTGTCGATACGCGAGATACCCTGCATCGGCCTGGGCAACCGCCGGACCTTCACCATCGGACATCCGACCGATAGCGGCAGCCCCCGACGATTGAGATACTCGGCGCATTGGAGATCCGGTCAGCTGCGCCCCTGCCCGCCGACCGGAGCGATGATTCGATATACAAAGGAGTGCAAATGGTTAACAGCCGCCCCGAATTCCATGCTCCAGCCGACGGTCGATGGCTGAAACGGTACTACTTTTCCAGGGCGATATTCTCGCTGATCTGGGTCGCGCTGGCATTTTCCGTCGGGCGGCAGAGCGCGGCCTGCGCAGCGATCCTGTTGGTCGTTTATCCGGCCTGGGACGCGCTCGCCAATTTCGTCGACCTGGCTCGCAGCGGCGGGACGGCAGCAAATCGTACGCAGGCGGTCAACGTCGCGATCAGCGCCGTCGCGACCCTGACGGTATTAGCGGCGTTGAATGCTGGCATGCACGCGGTACTCACGGTGTTCGGCATCTGGGCCATTCTCTCCGGTGCGCTTCAGCTCGGCACCGCCGTGCGTCGTTGGAAGCATGTCGGCGCGCAGTGGGTGATGGTCCTGAGCGGTGCGCAATCAGCGCTGGCCGGTTTGTTCTTCATTGTCCAAAGCCACGCATCCATGCCGCCCGCGATCGTGAAGATCGCAGGCTACGCGGCGATCGGCGCCCTCTATTTCCTGATATCGGCCGTTTGGCTGCAGGTGCGGCGGATGCAGCGCAGCAAGTCGTGAGCACCGGATAAATCTCCGTGCACCCGCAGCGCCCTCCCATGCTCAACGCATGGATCAGCGGCGTCTGGAATGACCTCGGAGGCGCCGCGCGCGGATCGGTGCGATCAGATCCGCGAAGGTGGCGGTATCGACGGCCGCGAGCCGGGTAACGAGAAATGTGCCGCCCCGACTTTCGCCCGCAGCTTGCCGCCAGATTGCGGGCATGTGGCCAACATGATTTCGTAGACTTGATCTTTTGCTCCGTTTCTGGATAATTGTTCATGACTCGGGCGACAAGCTCCTTGTAGATTTCGCCACGAGACCCTAGCCCGCCAGCCTCTCTCGGCTGGCATCCCCTTTTTCGGCACCTCATTGTTGGGGCCGCCGAAATACCCTCACGACTCCAGCCGGCAACGGCGGAATCGTTCGCCTGCCACGCAGGCCGTGAAGCGCCAGAGGAGACACTGGCGCCTTGCTCCAAAGTGCGGCTCCAGATCGTGCTCAACCAGAGGAATCGTCACGCCCTCGATCCAAACCGGTTTGGATGGGCCGCGAACGGTTTCCACACTCGGTGACCGACATGACCAGGCAATCCCCCCGGGTACAAACCGGAAGTCCACCCTATCGGCGCGTTCCATTTGCCCGACGCGGCGGCATGCCGCCCGGCCACGTCCACGCGCTCACCTGAGCGTCCGTCTGCGCCGTCCTGCTCCGCGACTTCAGTGAAGCGTTGCCACTCGTGCGGCGGCGCCTTTTACCGGAGCGGGCGCATGTCGTCACGTTACGCGTTCGTTCAACCCGCGCGACGCACGCATTACAAGGAAAACCGTCATGGCTTCTGATTCTGCCTTCCCCGGCACACCCGCGGCCCGCCCCCGGCCCACCCCGTCCGCCTACATGCGTACCGTCGCATCGATCGCGGCGATCGCCGGCGGGCTCTACGGATACGACACCGGCATCATTTCGGGCGCCCTGCCCCTCATCGCGCGTGAGTTCGAGCTCGACTACCGCGCTCAAGAGCTCGTCGCCGCGGCGATCCTGCTCGGCGCAGTGATCGGTGCACTGGCCGGCACCCGCATGTCGGCCGCACTCGGACGCCGCAAGACCATCACGATCGTCTCGGCGATCTATGCGGCCGGCGTGCTGGCTGCCGCACTATCGCCCGACGTGTGGTCCCTTGCCGCATCGCGGCTCGTGCTCGGATTCGCGGTCGGCGGCTCGACGCAGATCGTGCCGACCTACATCGCGGAGCTCGCGGAGCCGGACAAGCGAGGTCGCCTGGTGACCTACTTCAACGTATCGATCGGCATCGGCATCCTGCTCGCGGCATTGATCGGCGTCGCAGGCAACGACCTGTTTCCTTGGCGGGCGATGATCGGCATCGCCGTCGTCCCGTCGGTAATCCTGATGTATGGCATGACCAGACTGCCGCGCAGCCCGCGCTGGCTCGTCGAGCAGGATCGCATCGCCGACGCGCATGGCGAGTTGTCGAAGGTTCGGGAATCTCAAGCAGCCGTCCGGCACGAGATTGCCGATATCCGGGATGTGGTCGAGCGACAACAGCACGGCGCAACATCGGGCTGGCGCACGATGCGCGAGCCCTGGGTACGCCCCGCCCTCGTTGCCGGCCTCGGCGTCGCCGCGTTCACCCAGCTCAGCGGCATCGAGATGATGATCTATTACACGCCGACGTTCCTGCGCGACGCGGGATTCGGGGCGTCGGCATCGCTCTGGGCCGCACTCGGCGTCGCGGTCACCTATCTCGTGATGACCTTCATCGGCAAGCTGATCGTCGACCATGTCGGCCGCCGCACGCTCAGCCTCGCGACGCTGCCCGTCGCGGCAGCCAGCCTTGTCCTGCTTGGCTGCCTGCTGCGCGGCGACGTCGTTTCGCCCATGCGGCAACTGTGGATCGTCGCGTGCCTGATCGCGTTCATGGTGTTCAACGCCGGCGGTATCCAGGTGATCGGCTGGCTGACGGGCGCGGAAATCTATCCCGTCGCGATTCGCAACCAGGCCACCGGCGCGCACGCCGCGATGCTGTGGGGCTCGAACCTGCTGCTGACCGGAACTGCGCTGACCGTGACCAAATGGCTCGGTGTCGGCGGTGCGATGTGGGCATACGCGGGTCTCAACGCGCTCGCATGGGTGTTCATCTACTTGATGGTGCCGGAAACGCGCGGTCGCAGTCTCGAGGACATCGAGCGCGCATTGAAGCGCGGAACCTTCGGACCGCGCCATTCATGATCGACCCCAGTCAAGACAGTCGCATCGATCCCGTCCCCCCATCACGGAAACCGACATGAACGAACTCACTGCCACTCGTCGACTTTCGGACTATGCGCTCATCAGCGATTGCGATGGCGTGCTCGTCAACAGCGAGGCAATCGCCGAACACATCATCGTGACTCGCCTCGAGCACCGGTGGGCGCTCGCCGGCCTTCGCGACGTCGTGCGCCCCATGCTCGGCATGCGCGCCGAGCAACTGCTGCGCGCCGTCGCAACCATCGTCGATCGGCCTCTCGACGACGACACGGTCGAGGCGATTCGCATGGACGTCCACGCAAGCGCGGTGAATGCGCCGGCCATCGACGGCGTGCGCGACGCATTCGACGCCATTCCGCTCGTCAAGGCGTGCGCGAGCAACAGCGATCTTTCCTACGTGCGCAGCGTGGTCGACCGGATCGGCCTGGCCGACATTTTCGGCGAACGATTGTTGACGGCCGACCAGGTGCCCTCGCCGAAGCCCGCCCCCGATGTCTATTTGGCCGCCGCCGTTCGCATGCACGTCGCGCCCGAACGCTGCATCGTCATCGAAGACAGCGCGACGGGTACCGCAGCCGCGATCGCCGCCGGCATGACCGTACTCGGTTTCGTGGGCGCCGCGCATGCGGCACGAACGCAAACGGACAAATTGCGCGCTGCAGGTGCGTCCGTCGTTTTCGACGACATGGCCGCGCTGCCGTCCCTCGTCGAACGCTGGCTGCAACAGATGCACGAAGCGACGCCCGATTTGAGCGTGCGCGCCTGACCTCCCTCGACCAGGAAACACCCCATGATCATGAATGACAACGCTTCCACGCTGGAGCGCGAGGATGCCGCGCTCCAGCCACTCTCCCATGCCACCATCGGACGGGCCGCGCCGCACGTCGCCGTTCCTGGATACGATCATCATCGCCTGACGGCGGGCATCGCGCATATCGGTGTCGGCAATTTCCACCGCGCACATCAGGCGCGCTACATCGACCATTTGCTGCATCTGCCCGGTCACGAAAACTGGGCAATATGCGGAATCGGGCTGGGTAACAGCCGGTCCTCGATCGCAAAGGCCGATGCGCTCCGCGCACAGGATTGCCTCTATACGCTGACGGAGTTCTCGAGCGACGGCACGACAGCCGTGCGCGTCATCGGTGCCATGATCGAGTATCTGCACGCACCGAGCGATCCCGAGGCGGTACTGGCCAGGCTTGCCGATCCAGCGATCCGGATCGTATCGCTGACGATCACGGAAGGCGGTTACAACCTCGACGAGACGACCGGCGCATTTCGGTTCGATGCGCCCGACGTCGCATACGATCTCCTGGGTGGGCCACCCCGTACCGCGTTCGGGTTTATCGTCGAAGCGCTCAGACGGCGCCGTGCCGCGAACGTACTGCCCTTCACCGTGATGTCTTGCGACAATCTGCGCGGTAACGGCGATACCGCACGACGCGCGGTGCTCGATTTCGCGCGTGCGGTCGACGTCGATCTCGCTGCCTGGATCGAGCGTTATGTCGCGTTCCCGAACAGCATGGTCGATCGGATCGCGCCGCAGGTGACGGACGCGGTTCGCCTGCGCGCCAACCGGTCGTCAGGCATTGACGATACGGCACCCGTCGTTGCCGAAACGTTCTCGCAATGGGTGGTCGAGGACAGTTTCAGCGCTGGACGCCCTGCATTCGATGCCGCGGGTGTCGAATTGCGCGACGACGTCCATGCGTACGAGGCAATGAAGGGACGCATGCTGAACGCTTCTCACATGTTGCTCGCTTATCCGGCGATTCTGTTGGGACATCGCTTCGTCCATGACGCAATGGCTGATCGCGATCTCGCCGCGCTGCTCGACACCTTCCTTACCCGGGACGTCGGCCCGATCCTCACGCTGCCGCACGGCGTGTCCGCGCGCGCCTATGCTCAAGATACGCTCGCGCGCTTCCGCAACGCCGCACTGGGCGACCAGTTGCTGCGCGTCGCGCACGACGGCACGTCGAAGATCCCGGTGTTTCATGAAAAGACCATCGGGGCACTGATCGCGCACAACGGCGACATGCGCCGTGAAGCACTGCTGCTGGCTTGCTTTCAGCATTACCTGAAGGGTATCGACGATCTCGGCCACCCGTTCGCCGTCAGCGAACCGCGGTTCGATGCAGCGGATCTCGATCGCGTGCGAAGCGGCGATCCGCTCGCGATCCTCAACTCGAAGCCGTTCGCCGCTCTGGGCCTCGATGCCCACGCGAGATTCATCGAGCCATTCCGCACGATGCAGGCCGCCGTGGCACGAGGCAGGACTCGCGATGCGATCCGGCTCGCGCTCGATCCGGATGCTTGAACGACGTATCGCGACCGGAACGTCGGTCGCGCGAATGCTCCCGTCCGGGCAATGCGCTGGACGATCGTCCGAATGACCTGCGGATAGCGGGTACCGCCGACGGCCTGTCGGCGGCCCGCCCCGGCGAGATCAGCCGGTTCCGGTCGCACCCGCACTCGCGTCGGCGAGCAAGGGGGGAGTGATGCGAGAGCCGCAGTTGTCCCGACCATCGTTCCTTGCCCGGCTCTTTCCGAACAGCGCGTCCTCGAATACCCGATTGAGTTCGATCAACTTCGCGTCGAGCCGGGCCAGGTCCCGCTGGGGCGGTAACGGATGATCACCGGACATTGAGAGCGGCCCGTGCGCGACGTTCGCGGCCGCATCGAGTCGAATCGAGCCGTTGCGCTCCAGATCGCGCATCAACGCATCGATTCGTGTAACGATGACCGCGCGCGCATGCCGCTCGAATGCGACCACCGGGTCATCGGCATCAACAGGCAGGCGTGTCGCTACGATTCGGCCATACAGCCAGCAGTAGCGCAGCGTGTCCGACAACCGTCGCGCATCGCCGGATACACGGCGCATGCGCCACGCGGCCAGCGGCCTGATGGCCAGGCGCACCTCGTGAAAACGGCGATCGGCCGCGCGCGTCTGCACCGCCCCCGGCCGCGTGCCGTCGTCGCGTTCGTACACGAGTTCGCGCAGCGCCGCCAACAGGCTGTGCGAGCGCGTCGCAATGTGGCGCGACGCCGCCAGCGGCATCACCAGCATCGCCGCCGCGAGCGACACCGCACAGCCGATCAACACCTCGCCGATACGCAGTTCGGCAAGCGGGCCGATCTCGAACCCCAGTTGCGCATAGACGAGGCCGATCAGCACCGTGAGGAAAAAAACACCGCGCCCGTATGCATGCAGGATGTGGTACGCCCAGGCAAACACACAAACGCCCATTACGATGACCACGAGTGCATTCGCATGATGAATGGCACCAACGACGAGTACGCTCGCGAGCGCGCCGGCGAGCGTACCGGCAACACGTTGCGCGCCGCGATAGATCGTGTCCGCGCACGAATACGTGCCAAAGAACACGACGAATGTGCTGAGCACCGCCCACATCCACCGCTCCGACGACAGCGTCTCGCCGATCAACATCGCGGCGAACGCAGCCGCCGCGGCGCGGATCGCCGGCAACCATGCGAGCGTGCGCCATCCGGCGATCCACGGAACCACGGGCGCGCGCTGCGGCGTCACGGGCGGACGTGTGACGGTCATGCGCGCCACCACTTCGCCGGCTACGGTATCGAAGCGAGCAATCGCGGCGCGTAGCGCCGCGGCGGCAACGTCGGTCCGATCGTGGTTCAGCACGCGTCGAGCCGCCGCGATCTCCAATGCGACGAGCGCGGCGTGCAACGCGTGCGCGTCGCCTTCATCGAGTGTCGATGCGTGATGCTCGAGTGCGATGGCGGCCTCGTTCAGCGCCAGTAAATGCGCCATCGCGTCCAATGCGCCGGCGGCCGGCACGTCACTCCGTGCGATGCATGCCGCTTGCAGCGATACCGAACGCGCGATGAGCCGGGGCGTGCGCGCCGCATGCATCGGCAACAGCATCCGGCAGACGAATACGACACTCGCGAGGCCTGCGATCGACATCACCAGCATGCGGCCGACCTGCGGCGCGATCGGATGCAGATAGAGACCGAGGTAGTACATGGCAATCGCCAGGAACGCGCATCCGATCGTGCGCGGCCCCCGGGTCTGGCACAGCATCGAACAGAACAGGACGAACACGAAACCCGCCTTGCCAACGGCTGGCCAAGCGCTCACGACGGCGGCCGCGGCGAAACTCGCGCAGGCGACGCCGTACTGCCATGCAAGCGATTCATACCAGTCCAGCCGATGAGCGTCACGCAGGAAAAGCGGTGCGATCATCGCAAAAAGTATTCCAACGGCGCCGGTGGTGATCGCAAAACCGAGGTGAAGCGCCAATGCAATGCCGAACGCGCCGGCGAGCAAGCTCGCCAGCGCGGCGCGCACACCGCCCAGCAGCCGATGAATACCGGGGTCGACAATAAACAGGCGGTCAATGGCACGCGACAACGAAACAGCTGACATGATCGAAGAATTCCAAGAGGCAGCGCGGCAGCTTCCGGCCGAACGCCGGCCGCGGCTTTCATGACGGCCCTCGCGAGTCGTGAGGGCCGCGTTGCCGAACTCAAAACACGCGGTCCACCCAGCCGTGGCGATCGGCTTCGCGCCCGTTCTGGATATCGAGCAGCGCCGCCTTCAGGCGCAATGTGACCGGCCCCGCGCCACCATCGCCGATCGTGAAGTCGTACGCACGGCCCTTCACCCGGCCGATCGCCGTCACGGCCGCCGCCGTGCCGCATGCGAACGCCTCGACCAGACGGCCGCTGCGTGCATCCGCCTGCCACTGCTCGATCGTGTAACCCTCCTCCCGCACCGTGTAATTCATATCCCGGGCCAGCGTGATCAACGACGCGCGCGTGATGCCTGGCAGAATCGTCCCATTCAGCGGCGGCGTCTGGATCGACCCGTCGTCGAACACGAAGAACACGTTCATCCCCCCCAGTTCCTCGATCCAGCGGCGTTCGACCGCATCCAGAAACACCACCTGCTCGCAGCCTTCGCGGATCGCCTCCGCCTGGGCAGCCAGGCTGGCTGCATAGTTGCCGCCGCATTTCGCGTCGCCCGTGCCGCCCGGTGCCGCCCGCGTGTAGTGTTCCGACACCCACAGCGTCACGCCCGACGCGCCGCTCTTGAAGTACGCGCCGACCGGCGTCGCGATCACGCAGTACAGGTACTCGGGCGACGGCTTCACGCCGAGCACCGCCTCCGTCGCGATCATGAACGGACGCAAATACAGGGCCGCCCCGTCGAACGCCGGAATCCAGTCACGATCGGCCCGGACCAGCGCGCGTACCGATTCGACGAACATCGCCTCCGGCAACGGTGCCATCGAGAGCCGCTCGGCCGAATGGCGAAAGCGCCGCGCATTCGCATCGGGACGGAATAAGGCCGCGCCGCCGTCCGGCAACCGGTAGGCCTTCAAGCCCTCGAAAATTTCCTGCGCGTAGTGCAGCACGAGCGTCGCCGGATCGAATCGAAACGACTCGCGCGGCCCGATTTTCGCGTGATGCCACCCTTGTTCCGCCGAGTACCGGATCGTCACCATGTGGTCCGTGAAGACCCGGCCGAAACCGGGATTGTCGAGCAGCGCGGTGCGCTCGGCGGCCTCGACAGGGTGAGGATTTCTTTCGAATTCGAAGTCCTGGACAGGACTGGCGCTCATCTTTTGCTCCTTGATCGGCAGCGGGACCGTTCCGGCTGCTACGGACAAAAATTTATCGTAGAAAAAATAATTTCCGGTTGCGTGTTCGACCTAAGATGAAACCGGTTTGGCAATTCAATGCTTCAAAAGTCGAACATTCAGGCATCGTGTGCCTCAATCGAACAAGCTGGGTCAATGGCCGTGATCGAACTGGACGAAATGGACCGTCGCATTCTGAGAGTGCTTCAGGAAGATGGGCGAATCCAGAATGTGGAACTGGCGCAGAAGGTGGGCTTGTCGCCGTCGCCGTGCCTGCGTCGAGTCAAGCAGCTGGAACAGGCCGGCGTCATCGAGCGCTACTCGGCGCTGCTCGACGCATCGAAGATCGGTGCGGGGCTGACTGTCTTCGTCCGCATCTGGCTGACAAGCCAGGACGCGAAAACCGTCGACCATTTCACCGAGGTGGTCCAACGTCTTCCACAGGTTCTCGAATGCCACTTGATGGCGGGCGATTGCGATTGCCTGCTGCGCGTCGTGACCGCCAATATCGACGCCTATCGGAAATTCCAGATCGATCACCTGACCCGGATCGACGGCGTGCAGAGCGTGAAAACCGAGATTCCGATGCAGAAGATCAAGCAGACTTCCGTGCTGCCGCTTTGATCGCGCACGCCGCTGCGAAAGTGAATCGATACCGCCCCGGGCCGGCAGTGCATGGAGATCCACGAAAGCGACGATCGATGGGGCGCGTCATGGCGAGCGCTTGGCCCGTGATGCGGACACCGTCAGGCAGTTTCGCGCGCGATGCGGCACGCGGCGGTTGGCGGTGTATCGCCGACGACAGCGGGTCGGTAACCCGCCGCAGCAAGATCGGTCGGTTCCTGTCGAACCGGGACTCGTGTCGGCGATTGAGGGGTGAGATGGGGGTCGCGGAGGCTGCATGACTCCGCGAACGGCATTGGTGTCAGAAATGATGCAGCAGCGCGATACGCGCGACATATTGATTCGGGCCTGACGAGATATCGGCGGCGCCCGGAATGTACGCGTAGTCGAAGTCGGTTCCGGTGTGCGCGTTCATCGCATGCTGATAGACGCCCTCCACAAATACCGATGTGCGTTTCGACAAGTCGTAATTCAACTTCGTGCTCAGTTGATGCCACTTCGGATTGAACGCGCCGACCGTCGACGCGACGCGGGCCTGAGTGTACGTATATGCCGCGCCGATGTAGAACGCGGTCGTGAAGTGATAGAGGCCGTTCACCTCGAAGTTGTCGAACTTCCACGATTTCCACGCACCGCCCGCCGGCTGCGTCGTACCGGTGAAATACGCGTTCGAAGTCGGATCGTAGACGTCGACGTGCGAATACGTGAATCCCACCAGCGCGTTCGAGAACGCATAATTCACGCCGATGCCGATGTTCTGCTGCGACGATGCGTCGAACGTATTGTCGCCGGTGATCGCGCCGGTCGAATCGGCATTGCTTGCGTGATTGATCTTCAAATACGACGCGCCGACCGTCAGCCCGCCCTGCTGGTATTGCAGCGCGGCGCCATACAGGCGGTTGTTCGCGAAGCCACCCGCCTGATTGCTGAATCCGTACATCGCCTCCGCGGTGACGCCGTGCCACACCGGCGACACGTACTTGACCGCGTTATTCACGCGAAACGAGTAGTCGGTGTTGTCGTTGTCGTACGGATGCGAGAACAGGTAGCCGGTCCAGTTGCCGTTGGCGGTGAGCGGCGAGAAGATGTCGACGCTCGGATCGTACTGGCGACCGAACGTCAGGGTGCCGTACCGATCCGACGCGATGCCGACGAAGGCTTGGCGGCCGAATTCCCGGCCACCTTGGTTCATTTTGCCGGTGTTGACGTCGAAACCGCTTTCGAGCGTGAAAATCGCTTGGTAGCCTCCGCCAAGATCTTCCGTGCCCTTGATACCCCAGCGGCTGCCGTAGTCATAGCCGCTTTGCAATTGCACGGTTCCGTGGCCGCGTGCGTTGCTCGTGTAGTTGATACCGTCCTCGATCTTGCCGTAGAGCGTCACGCTGCTCTGCGCATGCGCGGTGGCAGCAAGCAAGGTGGCGGGTGCGATGATCCCCCAACGCATTCTCATGACGATTTACCCCCAGGTCTTTCGTTTTCCGGTCGTAACGCTTCCGCGCTCCGTATATGCCGCGTCGAGGCTGCTCGGCGATGCGACGGGCGCAGTGTAATGAGCCGATTTTTTTCTGTTAGCCCCTCGCGGTGGGAAGGTGCTCTCCAGAATGGGGGATATTTGTCGGCGCGAAATAGGGCTAGCGGGCTGGTGGAAAGTGGACCGGCCCCCGCCACGACAGCCGTGATCTCGTGAGAAGCGCGTCATCTATCAACCGCATACGATGCGTAGCCAGCCGCCGCGGAGACCCGAAGCGGCGGTGCGCCCGCAGCTGGCTCGAACGAGCGCTTGCCGCGGCCGCGCCACTTTCCGTGCGACCGCCCCCTTTTCTGCCGGCAACGCCTTGCCGTCACCTCCGTGGACCGTGCCGCATCTTCCTCACCATCGCATCGAACAGCTTGATCGCGAACCGGTCATGGCGGATCAACTGCGCCGCAAGCTCCGAACAGCGCGCCTTGACCGCATCCGCCAGCTGCACATCGCTGCCGCGCAGCGCAGCGGCCTGGCATTGAATTTCAGCGGCACGTTGCGCCGTCCACAGCAGCATGAAGGTTCCCGGAATGTCCTTCTCGCAAACGGCGATACCGTGATTACGCAGCACGAGCACATGTTTGTCGCCGAGGCTCGCGAGCATCCGTGTCTTCTCGTCAGCAAACAGCGTGATCCCTTCAAACGTGTGATAGGCCACCCGCCCGAACAGCTGCGCGCCGTAGAAGTCGTCGTGGCGAAAGCCCTCTTCCTTCAGGGCGATCGCCGAAATCGGCGTCGTATGGGTGTGGACGATGCAATGCACATCCTCCCGTGCGCCATGAATCGCACTGTGCAGCGCGAACCCGGCGGGATTGCCCGGATACGGTGATGGATCGATCAGATGCCCCTCGTGGTCGACCTTCAGCAAGTTCTCCGGCGTCACTTCGTAGTAGTTCAAACCGAATGGATTGACGAGGTAATGTGCATCTTCGCCCGGCAACCGCGCCGAGATATGGTTGAAGATCATTTCCGTCCAGCCCATGTAATCGATCAGATGATAGAACTCCGTCAGCTGAACACGCAGCGCCCATTCTGCGTCGGCAATGTGGCTCGGTTTTTGAATATCTGAAAGGGTGGCATATGTCATGACTATTCCCGTTTGAAATGCCCTTCTGTCGTACATGCTTTAACGAAGCGTGCGCTGCGTCGTTCGATAACGCGTGAGCGCGAGAATCGCGCGGGTAGTCGGCATTGGAATGCCATACCGGTCGGCAAGCTCGACCACGGCGTCGCCAATCGCCGCCAGTTCCAGACGCTGTCCCTTCTCGTAGTCCTGCAGCATCGATGTGCGGAATGCCCCCATCTTTTCCCCCTGGACGAGAAATGCGTCCTGATTCAGCGCGATGCGTGCGCCGTAGCGCTCGGCCACGCTGATCACCTCGCCCATCATGTCGACCACCACCTCGCGCAATTCCGCTGCGCCATAAATGTCCTGCAAGGTCCCACCGGTGATGACGGAGAGCGGATTGGACGAGAGATTGGCAACCAGCTTGGTCCATACGTCATCACGAATGCGCCCGCTGGCGCGCGTATCGATGCCCGCATCCGAGAGCAGCGCACAGACTTGCTCCAGGCGCACGCTCGGACGGTTGTCCAGTTCGCCGAGAATCATCCGGTGCGGATTGGTTGCGACAACGCGCCCGGGTTCGCGCACTTCGGCGGTGATATACACGACGCACCCAAGGATCTGCCGTGACGGCAGCATCGCGGCAAGGCTGCCGTCCGGGTCCACCGCGCGTACCGATTCGTAGTCGGGGCCACTGCCGGCGCTTCCGTGCTCACGACCGCCCTCGCCGCCGAAATACCACCACGGCACCCCGTTCACCGCCGGAACGACCACCGTCTCCTTTCCGAGCATGGGCTTGATAGACGTCAGCAAACCCGGTAACGCGTGCGCCTTCGCACAAACGAATACGATGTCCTGTCTATCGAAATCGTCGGCTCGATCGCTGGCGGGGACATTCACCCGGATCGAACCGGACAGATCATCCAGTTCGATCCCTCGTCGGCGGATGGCCCCGAGTGTCGCGCCCCGCGCAAACACGCTGACCGCCCGACCACTGGCGGCAAGCCGTGCCGCCAGGGTGCTGCCGATCGCGCCGGCACCCGCCACGCAGATCTTCGTGCCCGATGGATTGCCGCCTCGACGGCCTTGTTCTTCCTTCCGCTCCATCTCAAGATAATCCCAGGTAAACGTCGACGATCCGCGAGTCCCGGGCGATCTCGTCCGCCGGTCCCTCCATCGTCAACGTGCCGGTTTCAAGCACGTACGCGTAATCCGCGACTTTCAGCGCGGCACGCGCGTTCTGCTCGATCAGCAGGATCGACACGCCGCGCTCACGCAGCGCCGCGACAATACGGAACATTTCGCGCACGATCAGCGGCGCCAGCCCCAGACTCGGCTCGTCGAGCATCAGCAGCCTGGGCCGCGCCATCAACGCGCGTCCGACCGCAAGCATCTGGCGCTCGCCGCCGGACAGCGTGCCCGCGGCCTGGTTGCGACGCTGCCGCAAGCGAGGAAACAGGTCGTAGACCTCCTGCATCGTCTGCGGGTGATCGCGATGGCCTTGGCGAATCCGGCTGAATGCGCCTAGCAACAGGTTGTCCTCCACCGGCATTTCGGCAAACAACTCGCGCTTTTCGGGCACGAGATTCATCCCGGCCGCGACCCTGTCCTCGATCGGCGCATGCGGGTGATGACCGCCGCAGAATGCGATCTCGCCGTCCGACGGCAGCACACCCATGAGTGCCGACAGCAACGTGGTCTTGCCTGCGCCGTTCGGTCCGATCACGGTCACGATCTGCCCTTCGCCCACCCGCAGGCTGACGTTCGACAGCGCGCGCACCTTGCCATATGAGGCCGACAGATTGCGTACCTCCAGCAGTTCTCCGACCATTCACTCCTCCCCGCCCAGATAGGCCTCGAGTACCGCTGGATGCTTTTGCACCTCGGCCGGCAGACCTTCGGCGATCTTCTTGCCAAAATCCATCACCACCACGCGATCGACCAGATTCATCACGAAGTCCATGTCGTGCTCGACCAGCAGAATCGCGAGGCCCTCTTCGCGCAGCTTGTTCAGCAACTCGGCGAGATCGCGCTTCTCCTGATAGCGCAAGCCGGCCGCGGGCTCGTCGAGCAACAGCAGGCAAGGATCGGACGCGAGTGCCCTGGCGATTTCCAGTACGCGTTGCTGTCCAAGAGCCAGCGATCCGGCTTCCTCGTTCAGATGGGCCCCAAGCCCGACGCGGTGGATCTGCCGTGCGGCTTCGGCAAGCAAACTGCGCTCTTCGTCGCGTTCGCACCGGAACGCGGCGCGCAGTTCGCCACTGCTTCCGCGCAGGTGCGCACCCAGCGCGACGTTGTCAAGCACGCTCATCCGGCTCAGCAACCGCACATGCTGAAACGTGCGACTCATCCCGCGCTGCGCGATCTTTCTCGAACCGATGCCGGTGATGCGTTCGCCGCGAAACACGACCTCGCCGGAGGTCGGCGTATCGACGCCGGAGATCTGATTGAACATCGTGCTCTTGCCCGCGCCGTTCGGCCCCAACAACGCAACAATCTCCGCTGCGCGCACGTTCAGGCTGACGGCATCGTTCGCCACCAGACCACCAAATCGGCGCGTGACCTCACGCACTTCCAGCAGGACGTCACGCCTCGGCGGCATGGCGCGCTTCGGCAACGCCGCGGCATTCGCATCCACACGGGCGCGCTTGCGGCTCGCATTTCGGCCGAGCATCGACAGCCGGCGCGCGAACAGCGGCCACAAACCGCCCCGCGTGTAATGCAGCAGGAACACCATGCCGAAGCCGAACACGATGATCTCGAAGTTGCCCGTTTCGCCGAGCAGCTTCGGCAGGATGTCCTGCAACCACTGCTTGGCGATGGTGAATACACCCGCCCCCAGCAGCGCACCCCACACTTGTCCCGCACCGCCGATAACGGCCATGAACACGTAGTCGATCCCCATCTGGATGCCGAACGGCACCGGGTTCACGAACTGCTGCATATGCGCATAGAGCCAACCGGACGCGCTCGCCTGCAATGCCGCGATGACGAAGATCACCATGCGCGCCCGCGCCGTATTCACCCCCATCGCTTCAGCCATAACCGTGCCGCCCTTGAGCGCCCGTATCGCACGGCCCGCGCGTGAATCGAGCAGATTGCCGGTACAGACGATCGCCACCAGCAGGAACAGCCAGATCAGGTAGTACATCCGGGCGCCGTCGCGCAGGCTGACGCCCGCCAGCGTCACCGGCGGAATATCGGCGATGCCCGTATTGCCGCCCAATCCGCCGATCGCGCCGAACGCGAAATAGAGACTCAGGCCCCATGCGATCGTCCCGAGCGGCAGGAAGTGGCCCGACAGGCGCAAAGTCAACGCACCGATCAGGCACGCGGCCACCAGCGTCGACACCAACCCCGCCACGAGCGTCAACCACGGCGATGTGCCCAGCCAGCCGATCCATGCCGGCAGCGTCGCGGCATGCGCGGTCAGCACCGCGGTGGTGTAGGCGCCGATACCGACGAAGGCCGCCTGGCCGAAGCTGGTCATGCCGCCGACGCCCGTCAACAGCACGAGGCCGAGCGTCACGAGCGCGTACAACGCGATGTAGTTGAACAGCGTCACGTAGAACGGCGGCAGCACGACCGGGACAACCGCCAGCAACACCAGTGCACAAATGAAGATGCGGCGAGGCGTCATTCTTCCTCCTCAACAGGATGACTCTTCAGGGAGCGCCACAGGAGCACCGGGATGAGCAGCGTAAAAACGATGATCTCCTTGTAGGGGCTAGCCCAGAATGCCGAGAACGATTCGATCAGTCCCACCACGAACGCCCCTGCCGCCGCGACGGGATAGCTGACGAGCCCGCCGATGATCGAGCCGACGAAACCTTTCAGACTGATCAGAAAGCCCGAGTCGAAATACAGTGTTGTCAGTGGCGCAATCAGAATCCCGGACAGCACGCCGATTAGCGCGGCGATGAAAAACGTCGCCTTGCCCGCGAATACCGGCGAAATACCCATCAGCCGGGCACCGACCCGGTTGAACGCGACTGCACGCAACGCCTTGCCGTAAACGGTGCGTTCGAATGCCTGCCTCATCACGATCATCAGCAGTACGGTCGTCGAAATGATCAGCAATGCCTGGCTGCTCAGGTTGATGGCGCCGAGCTGCAACGGCACGTCGACGAACGGCGTAATGCGCGCACCCTCCGGGCCGAAGATCAGCAAACCCAAACCCACCAGCGCCATATGCACCGAAATCGACACGATCATCAGCACCAACACCGACGATCCAGCAAGCGGTTGATAGAACAGCCGATACAACTGGGGGCCGAGCGGCACGATCAGCGCAAAGGTCAGCAGGGCCTGCAGCGAGACAGGGAGTTGAGCCACCGGCAACACATGCACCAAGGCAGCGAGCACGCACGCATAAGCGAGCTTCGCGCCCCCGGTGGCGGACAGGCGAAGCACGCCGGTGCGCCGATAGCGCTCGGCGAGGTCCGCCGCCACTTCGGCCAACGAGAAAGCGACCAGCAACCACACGACGAGCAGTGACTTGCCCGACTGCATCGCGGCCATCGTCAATGCGCCGTAGACCACGAATTCACCCTGAGGGATGAACAGCACCCGGGTGACACTGAATACCAGCAGGATCGACAACGCCAGCAACGCATAAATTGCACCGTTGGTGAAGCCGTCCTGACCTAGGATCAAAACTATCTGAGCGTTCATCGGGACGTCTGGCTTTCGCTTATTTGATGAGCGCCCAATTGCCGTTCTTGACGGTAATCAGCACGCGGCCGCGATCGTCGAAACCGCTGTGATCGACGGAACTCATGTTGTAGATGCCCTGCGTGCCGACCAGATCGCGGGTCTGCTCGAGTGCGTCTCGCAATGCGCTGCGAAACGCAGGCGTACCGGGGCGCCCCGCCTTTTTTTCCGCGATCGGCACCGCACGTTCGAGCAGGAGGCCCGCATCGTAGACGTTCGCGCCGAAGGTGGCGGGCTTCGTGCCGTTCAGCTTCTGATAGGCATCGATGTAGGTGGTCGCGACTTTCTTCGACGGATTGCTATCGGGTATCTCGGGCAGCACGAGCATGAGACTCGCAGCCAGCACCGTGCCCTCGACCTTGCGGCCGCCAAGCTTCAGAAAATCCGGCAACGCCGCGCCGTGCGTCTGATAAAACCTGCCCTTGTAGCCGAGGTCGTACAGCGTCGATTCCGGTAGTACGCTCGCGCCGCCGGGTGCCGCGATCAGCACCGCATCCGGATGGCTCGCCATCACCTTGAGCGCCTGCCCCGTTACCGAACTGTCGGCGCGCTGATAGCGTTCATTCGCGGTAATCTGAATCCCGTGAGTCTTCGCGAGGCCCGAGAACACCCGATACCAGTTCTCGCCATACGGGTCGTTCAAGCCGATGAAAGCCACGGTTTTCACACCGGTCCTGACCATATGGTCGACCAGCGCCTGAGCAATCAGGTCATCGTTTTGCGTGGTCTTGAACACCCACTTTTTCTGCTCGGTCATAGGCAGAACCACCGCGGCGGTCCCGACCGGGGCCAACATCGGCGTGCCGGATTCGGCGGCGAACTGGATCACCCCCATC
Source organism: Burkholderia sp. Tr-20355 (assembly GCF_017104685.1). Taxonomy (NCBI): domain Bacteria; kingdom Pseudomonadati; phylum Pseudomonadota; class Betaproteobacteria; order Burkholderiales; family Burkholderiaceae; genus Burkholderia; species Burkholderia sp. Tr-20355. Next base: position 50,649 of record NZ_JAAGPK010000026.1, read on the forward strand.
GCGTTGGGTGAGCCGGTCGGTCCGATGATCGCGTCGACCTTGTTTTCGGAGATGAGCTTCTTGAAGTTGGTCACCGACGCGGTGGGGTCGCTCGCGTCATCCAGCGAAATATAGTCGACGCTCAGATCGCCGATTTTCTTCGGCAACAGCGGCACCGTATTTTTCTGCGGAATGCCGACAAGTGCCGTCGGCCCCGTCGACGAAGTAACCACACCGATCTTGAGCTGCGCGTGAGCCGGCAGCCAACAGGCGGCTAGTGCGACGAGCGCCACCGTCGAAATCTTCTTCAACAACATTGCAAACTCCCGAGGACAGGTTAGCGAACACCAGTGAGTTAATCGAGGATCGGCCATTCATTCGGTTCGACGGATTCGCGCACGCATCGCAGTCGATGAAACGGTCGGCCGTCGCAGTTCAGTGCGCCGGCGTCTTCTCGAGCCTTGATGTCGAGCGCATCGACGCACAACGGTCCGTTAACCGCAAACACGCCATGCCTGCCGCTTGATCGGTTCAGGCACACCAGCAATGTCGGCGGCGATTCAGGCGTGGGTGCTTTGCATCGCCTTATCGGACAAAGCCGAGCGGCACGCATCGGATGAGCCGACTCGTTAAACCGTGAAGGCAGTCTAAGAGAACTCTTTTTTGACGGTAACCCAACAAAACCACCTGACGACCTAGGAAAATCTTTAGTCGGCCGCCGAGTCGAAAACGGGTTCGTGTAATGAATCGACGGGTTCCGCACTCCGTCGCTGCTACTGTCAAACCGGCGAAGAATTCAGTACAAACCTAAAGATTCTGCTGCTGCGATACGTGCATCCCTTGGCTTACCGCCAAAAAAGCGATCACCTAGACTGCGCTCGTCGTCGGGATATTTCAGCGTGCCGAAGTCGGTACCGGCGGCGCCTCCCCCATCGCCCCAGCCTTCCTGCGCCTGGCATGGCCCAGCGAATTCACTGCGGCATGGTCGTTTTCTCGAAGGACACGATCGCCGGTCTTTTGGAAAGGGCTCCACCTTCCTTACCAATATGGACTACGAATCATGTCGTCGAATACCGGCTTCCAAAAACGACGAGACACGTAACGGACCTTCACTCCAGGGGAACCAACAGCATGACCAAGCGAATCATTCTCACCTCTGCATTGACGTTGTGCGCAACGCCAGTCCTTGCTCAATCGAGCATTACCCTGTATGGCCGGATCGACACGTCGATCGAATATTCGAACTTCGGTCCCAATCACGCAGTCCACATGGGCAGCGGCGACATAGCCGCCACCTCATGGGGACTCAAGGGCGTCGAAGACCTCGGGGGAGGACTGCGTGCCATTTTCAAGCTCGAGAATGGATTCAACTCCTTCAACGGCGTTGGCGGGCAGAACGGCGCACTGTTCGGCCGCGAATCGTGGGTCGGTCTCGCGGGATCGTTCGGCGCGTTTCAGGCCGGCGTCAACTACACCCCGATTCACACGATCCTCGTCACGTATTCGCTGCCCGCGTACGGCGCGGGCCTGGGCTGGGGCAATGCGGCCGACAATTTCGTCTACGGCCCTTCACTGCGCGTGAGTAACTCGTTGCGCTATGTATCGCCGCGCATCGGCGGGTTCGTCGTTCGTGCACTGGTGGCCAGAGGCAACAACGGCGCGTCGAACGGCGCCCCGGCGTCGCTTGGCGACACCTACAGCGGGGGCGTCAACTACGTGTACAACAATTTGTCTGTAGATATCGGCTATCAGCTTCAACGCTTCAGCCCGGTCAAGACGCTCACCGCAAGTAGCCCGGTGGAAGGCGGCAATTACGCACTGGCCGGCGTGTCGTACAACTTCGGCTTCGTAAAACCCGCCTTCGTTTATGTGAGGCACCGCGGCGGCCAGGACGTTCCCAACATGGCCGGTTCGACCTACGTGAATCCGCATTCCGATTTTTTCGAAGCAAGCGCCGAAGTACCGATCAGCATCGGCAAACTACTGCTCAGCTACGGCCACTATCGCAAGATCGCCAATAGCGATGGCAACGCGGATTCGTTCGGTATCCGTTACGACTATCCGTTGTCGAAGCGCACCATCGTCTATGCCGGCGCCGCCGAGGTTCGCAACGGCGACGCCGCGGCGTTCTCGCTGAACAATGCGGGCGGTCCCGCTGCGCTCGCCGCCCCCAAGCCGGGCCAGAATTCGAACTCGGTCGTGATCGGCATGTTGCACTTGTTCTAGACGCGGAATCGCTTACCGAAATTTTTTTTGAACCGCTACGATGACAGCTGACCGGCTCGATGTTTCGGGGCGGCCAGCTATTCTCATTGCAGCGAACCGAAGCACGATATGGATGCACCGACTCAGCTCCCCCTTGTGTACGTCGTCGATGACGACGAGGATATGCGTACGTCGCTTTCCTGGTTGCTCGCCTCGGTGAAGATTCAAACCCGCTGCTTTCAGGGGCCAGTGGAATTCCTGGAACAGTTCGATCCTGGCGTACCGGGTTGCCTGGTGCTGGACGTGCGCATGCCTGGGGTCAGCGGCTTCGATCTGCAAGCGGAACTCAACCGTCGAGGTGTTTCGCTGCCGATCATTTTCGTTTCGGGTCATGGCGATATCCCGATGTCGGTACGTGCCCTGCAGAACGGCGCGATCGATTTCGTCGAGAAGCCCTACAACTCGCAACAGATGCTCGACCGCATCCAGAACGCGATGAAGATCGCCAGCGAAACGCATCGCGCGAATCAGCACCTCCAGGCGCTGATCCAGCGCATCCGAGCGCTTACGCCGCGTGAGCAGGAAGTACTGAATGGCGTGATCGAAGGAAAAGCGAGCAAGCTGATTGCGCGCGAGCTGGGTATCAGCGCCAAAACCGTCGACGTCTATCGCGCGAGCATCAAGGAGAAACTCGGCGCGACCTCATTTGCGAGCCTGCTCAAGGACGTAATCGAGGCGCGGCACGCAATGGCCGCGCCCCACCCGCGTGGCTAGCCTTCACGGGCAGACATTCAGCCGGCCACTTCGACCGATCAGCCTGCCCTGAATGGGCGCGCGGCCGGGCGTCACGCCGCACGCAGAAATTGCGGACCTAACGCCTCGATCGAGGGACAACCAAGCTGTCCCAGCGTACGGTCGATTTCGGCGCCCAGCAAGGATAGCGCATGCAGCGCACCCTGCTCTCCGCCCGCCGCGACCCCGTAAAGCACCGGTCGGCCGATCATCACCGCATGCGCACCAAGTGCGAGTGCCTTCACCACATCGGTACCGCGGCGAAAACCGCTATCCACGATCACCGTTGCTCGTCCCGCGCAAACGCGAACGATCTCGGCGAGCACGTCGATCGACGGCACGGTGCCGTCGAGCTGACGACCGCCGTGATTGGAAACGACCAAACCCTCCGCACCCGCCTGAATTGCGCGGGTGGCATCGTCGGCATCCAACACGCCCTTGACGATCAGCGTGCCCTTCCAGCGTTCGCGCAGCCATGCCACATCGTCCCACGTGATCGAAGCATCCATCTGGCTCGCCATATAGCCCATGCCGCTACGCACGCTTTGCTGACCGGCCGGCAGATATTCGGCAAGGTTTGCAAACGTCGGCGCACCGTTCGGCATCAGCACATTCCCGATCCAGCGCGGGTGGCACAGCGCATCGACCCGATTGCGCCAGTTCAATTTCATCGGTGCACGAAACGGCCGCTGCGCCCATTCCCGATTGCCGAGATGGGTCGCGTCCGTGGTCAGGACCAGCGTGTCGCAACCCGCCTGAGCCGCCCGATACATCAATCCCGAGGTTACCGCGCGATCCTTCAGCATGTAGAGCTGCATCCAGACGCGTCCGCCCGCATCGCGCGCCAGTTCGTCGACGCGCCGGTTCGACACCGTGCTGAGCGTGAACGGGATGCCCGTCCGCGCCGCGGCCCGAGCGAGCGACAGATCCGCGTGACGGTGGTAGATGCCGTTGAAACCGGTAGGCGCGACGATCAACGGCAACGCGACGCGCTTGCCGAACAGCGTGCTCGACAGGTCCCGCCGCTGGGTGTCGACGAGTGTCTTCGGCACGAAGCGCCAGCGCTCGAATGCGCTTCGGTTGGCTCGCATTGTCACCTCGTCCTCTGCGCCGCCATCCAGATATTCGAACGCGAAATTCGGCAGCCTGCGCCGAGCCAGCATCCGGAGTTCCTCGACATTGCAGGCATGGTTATATTGAGTCGGAACGGACAGACGTCTTTTCATCGGTGTTCGAGGCATGGATCAGGTGTGAACGAATTGCGGCGGTTAACTCGCGGCCGACCGTGAGTCATCCATTCGGCGCTTCCAGCGGAAGCGTGAAGCAGAAAGACGTGCCGCGGCCCGGATTGGCTTCGGCCCAGACATCGCCGCCATGCCTGGAAACGATGTTCTTGCAGAGCGAGAGCCCGATACCGTTACCCCCGAGCTTCGACGTGAAGAAGCCATCGAATACCTTCTCATGCTGGCCGAGATCGATTCCGACACCGGTGTCCGACACGCGCAGCACTGCGCGACCGTGCTCCGAACAGGTCCCGATGGTCAGGAAACGCGATGTCTCGGGCACGTCGAGCATGGCCTCGACCGCATTGAAGGCGAAATTGAGGATCACCTGCCCGATCAGAATCTTTTCACAGCGGACCCGTATCGGGCGATCGCTAAGCGCGAATTCGAACGCCACGCCAACCTCACGCGCCTTCAGGGCGATGAAATACTCGACATCGTGCACGATGTCGTTCAGGTCGATCGCCTCTTCAACCTGCTCGAGCTTCACGACGTAATCACGCACGCTCTTGATGATGACCGATGCGCGCTCGACCTGCTTGAGCACGCTCTCCAGCCCCCACATCACTTCGTCCGGCGTAACGGGCGACTCGTTGAGTCGCATCATGCCGCCCTCGAGAAAATTGCGCGCCGACGCAAGTGGCTGACTGAGTTCGTGCGAGAGCGTCATCGCCATCTCCCCCATCGCGTTGTAGCGTGCGAGGTATTCGAGCTTGCGTTCGCTTGCCCGACGCATTTCCTCCGCCTCGACTTGAGGCGTGACATCGCGAAAATGCAGCAGGATGCCGGTCAGATCGTCTTCCAGTTCGACGTGGCGGCAAAATGCGTCATGCCAGCGCAGCGATCCATCACCATTTCTGATCCGGTAGCGAAACGAAGTCGGCTCGTGATGCAGCTCCGCCTCGGCGAGCTGGGCAAGCACGACCCGCCGCGACGCGCCATCGCATAACGCGGTGAAATCGATCAGCGTCGACGCATCGGCCTGCAAGCCAAGCAGCCGGCATGACGACTCGCTCAGATATTTGATCTCGCCGTTTGCCGACAACACTGCAATCCCTTCGCTCAGGTCGTGCATGAACTCCCTGAGGCGGGTCTCGAATCGCTTCAGGTCCTTCTTGATCCGCTCCTCGGCGGCGATATCCCTGAACTGGACCATCAGCACGTCGCGATCGTGCAGCTTGACGCATGTCGCTACCGCTTCCGACAGGATCTCCGTGCCGTCTTTCGCGCGATAACACCACTCGATGATGCTCTCGCCGTTCTCCGCTGCATCCTTCAGCCACTGCAAGCCGATCTCGTGTCGGTATTTCTCCGCGTTGCGGCTCATATCGGGCGCCTTGAGCGGTCGCAATTCTTCGACGGTGAAGCCCAGTGCATTGCATGCGGCGGCGTTGGCCCAAAGAATGGCCTTGGTCTTTGCGTCGTGCAGGATCATGCACGTCTTCAGCGATTGAAGAAGCGCAAGGCGATCGGCATCCAGCAGTTCGAATCCGGAGGACGTTTCCATTCGCTCAGCCCCAACGATGAAGTGTGAAGGCCGTGCAACGAAGGCCTGACCAAAGCTTAGCGCATCGTCAATTTTGACTCATAGGGTTGAAATGGGGTCTCGCGCCAAAGGTTTCTTTATCGGGTCGGCCTCAAGAGCCGGCATTTTCCAACCAAGACCGGGACGAAAATTGGACTGGTCGGTCCGGCCTCCCCCCGTTCATCCAGGCACACCGGCCAAGCTGCTGTAATCCTCGGAGGGAAAAACGAGCGGAACAAGAAGGCACGCTCGGAGGTTTCGGGCGCCCATGGCATCGCACCCAATCATCTGAAACGTCCGTTTTCAGCCGCTGCACCGAATCGGAAATGGGTTGCAGACGCTTCACTGATGGCACGCTGGCGGCGCGGCCGATGCGAAAGCTCTGCCTGGGCGAAAGCGACACGGGACATCGGGAAGCGCCTCAAGGAAGATCGGTTCGCGGCGCGGCCGGGCAGCACGCCGCGCCGCGTTATCGTTGCCGCGTGGACAGCGGGACACGCATGGCGCGAGCGGAATCATGCACAATGCTCGCCATTAGCGTGGTGGAGACTTGTGCGTGGCGATCAACTTCGATTTAACCGACTTGCAGGCATTTCGCGCCGTCGTGGAAACGGGCAGCTTCCGAAAGGCCGCGGACGCCGTCAGTATTTCCCAGCCGGCCCTGAGCCGCCGGATCGACAAGCTCGAGGAAGCGCTCGGTGTGCGGCTCTTCGAGCGCACCACGCGCAGCGTCTCGCTCACCACCGTCGGTCGCGTGTTCGCGCAGAGTGCCGAACAACTGCTGGACGACCTCGATGCCGCGCTGCTCGGCATTCGCGACGTGTCATCGAGCCGCCTGGGTCATGTGACGATCGCCTGTGTGCCGTCGGTCGCCTACTACTTCCTGCCCGCCGTCATCGCGCGCTATCATCAGCGCTTTCCGCGCATCAGGGTGAAACTGCTCGATGCAAGCGCCAACGAGGTGCTCGGGGCCGTCATCAGCGGCGAGGCGGATTTCGGCGTGAGTTTCATCGGCAGCCAGGAGGCGGAGATCGAGTTCAAGGTGTTGCTCCAGGAGCGGTTCGTTGCCGCCTGTCGCCGCGACCACCCGCTCGCTCGTAAGAAGCGCGTGACCTGGAGCGAGCTTTACGAGCACGATTATGTGTCGGTCGACAAGACTTCCGGCAACCGTCTGCTGCTGGACCAGGCGCTGGCTGCCGTCGCGCCGCGCACGCCGAGCGTCTGCGAGACACGCCACGTGACGACCCTGCTCGGCTTGATCGAAGCGGGGCTCGGCGTCGCCGCAGTGCCTTCGATGGCGATGCCCGGGCATGACCACCCTATACTCACGAGCGTGCCGCTCGTCGAACCGGTCGTCAAACGACGCGTGGGCATCGTCAAGCGGCGCGGACGCCCCCTCACGCCGGCCGCCGAGGCATTCCATCAGATGGTCATCGAGGCCAGGCGTGGCGGTATCGCCAGCAGCGGCGCATCGGCATAACGACCACAGAGAGACACGAAGGAACGGATGGTGAGGTTGGCCAGACTGCTTGGATCGCTTTACGTGCAGGTTCTGCTCGCGATGTTGCTCGGCATCGGCATCGGTCACGCATGGCCGGCGGCGGGCGCGATGCTCAAGCCCCTCAGCGATGCATTCGTCGGCCTGGTGAAGATGACCATCGCCCCGATCGTCTTTTGCACGATCGTCTCGGGCATCACGTCGCTGGCGGACGGGAAGGCCATCGGCCGCACGATCGTGCGGGCGCTGGCGCTCTTCTATCTGTTGACCGCCGCCGCGCTCGCGTTCGGGCTCGTCACCGCATACGTGCTGCAACCGGGCGCCGGCATGCACATCGATGTCCACCACCTGGACGCGAGCATCCTCGCTCCGTATGCGAAGCATGCGGAGCCGCGCGACCTCGTGGCGTTCGGACTCGGCATGATTCCGGACACGATGCTCGGCGCGTTTGCGAAAGGCGAAGTGTTGCCGGTGCTGCTGCTGTCGCTGTTGTTCGGTTTCTCGCTGAATGCGCATCCGCGGGCCGGCCGGCCCGTGCTTGCGCTGATCGACGGTGTCGCCCAGGTCGTCTTTCGCGTGCTCGGGATGATCATGCGGCTCGCGCCGCTCGGCGCATTCGGCGCGATGGCGTTCACGGTCGGCCGATTCGGCATCGGGTCGGTCGGCTCGCTTGCGAAGCTGATGGCGTCCTTCTACGTGGCCTGCGTGCTGTTCGTCGTGCTGGTGCTCGCACCGCTCGCGCGACTGCACGGTTTCGCGCTGTGGCGGCTTCTGCGCTACATGCGCGAAGAGTTGCTCATCGTCCTCGCGACATCGTCCACGGAGCCGGTCCTGCCGCGTCTGATCGTCAAGCTGGAAGCGCTCGGCTGCGAAAAAGGCGTCGTGGGACTCGTGCTGCCGGCGGGTTATTCGTTCAATCTGGACGGTACGGCGATCTATCTGACGCTCGCGGCATTGTTCATCGCGCAAGCGTGCGACGTGCCCCTCTCCGCGTCGCAGATCGCGACGATGCTCGCGATCATGCTGCTTACCTCCAAGGGAGCGGCCGGCGTATCCGGCAGCGGGCTCGTCGCGCTGGTCGCGACGCTCGCCGTCATGCCCGACCTGCCCGTCGCCGGGGTCGCGCTGCTGGTCGGCATCGATCGCTTCATGTCCGAGGCGCGAGCGCTGACGAGCGTGATCAGCAATGCCTGCGCGGTGATCTTCGTGTCGTCGTGGGAAGGCGCGTGCGATCGGACACGCCTGGCGCAGCGGCTCGCCGTGGCCGGGCCGGCCTCCCCTGACGGGCCCGATCAAAACACGGCCACGCCAGATGCCGGCCGGCGGTGACGGGAAGGCGGTCTGACGCAGGCCTTCCCGCCGATCGGGCTCAATGAGCGGATGCGGAATCCAGCCCGGTCGATTTCACGTCGGCCTGCACGTCGGGCGACGCAAGATAGTCCAGCAGCGCCTTCGCTTCCTTCGGATGCTGCGCACCGACGGGGATGCCGGCAGCGAAGCGCGTGACCGACTGCAGCGATTCGGGAATCTTGCCGACGAAGGTCGCACCGGGGACGGGCAGCAGCTCGCTGACCTGCTGGAAGCCGATTTCATAGTCGCCGTTCGCGACGACCGACGCCACCGGAATCCGCGGGATCATCTTCGCCTTCGACTTCACCTGCTCCTCGATGCCGAGCTTCTTGAACAGTTCGCGTTCGATATACACGCCGCTCGCGCTGTCCGAATAGGCGATCGACTTCGCGTGCAGCAGCACCTGCTTGAGACCTTCTGCGGTGCTGATGTCCGGCTTTGCCGCGCCGTCGCGCACCACCATGCCGATGCGCGAGTCGGCCAGCTCGACGCGGGAGCCGGGGATGACCTTCCCTTGCTTGATCAGTTCGTCCAGCGCGTAGCCGACCATGATGACGGCGTCGGCCGGCTCGCCGCGCGCGAGCCGGTTCGGAATCGCCTGGGGCGCCTGGCCCATCGACGGGCCGAGCGCGGTGTCGAGCGTATTGCCGGTCGCGGCCGCGAAACGGGGGCCGAGCAGTTTGTAGGCGGCGGTGAAGCCACCCGAGCTCATCACGTGGAGCTCGGCCGCCTGTACGTTGGCAGCAAACGCCGAGGCGGCGACGAGCGCGGTGACGCAAAATTTCAGGAGCGGATTTCTCATGGTCGTGGTCATGCGAATTCGTGTGTGAGTGAAGTTCCGGATGGGCCGGACATCAATGCGCCGGCGTGAGCGTCGCCGTGCGGTGACGATAGAGCGCGAAAGTCGCAAGCAGCGCGCACACCGCGGCGAAGCTCATCCAGTAGCCCGGCGCGGCCTTGTCGCCCGTCATGTGGATGAGCGCGGTCGAGATGGCCGGCGTGAAGCCGCCGAATACGGCCGTCGCAAGGCTGTAGGCGAGCGAGAAGCCCGCGACGCGCACCTGCACCGGCATCACTTCGGTGAGCGCGACGACCATCGCACCGTTGTAGATCCCGTACATGAACGAGAGCCAGAGCAGGACGAGCAGCATGTTGACGAACGACGGCGCGTGAGCCAGCAGCGAGAGCGCCGGGTAGGCGGTCACGACGGTGAGCATCGTCATGCCGACCAGCAGCGGACGGCGGCCGATCCGGTCGGACAGCGCACCGCCGATCGGCAGCCATACGAAATTCGACACACCGACGCAAAGCGTCACGAGCAGGCTGTCGGCGGTGCTCAGATGCAGCACCGTCTTGCCGAAGGTCGGCGCGTACACCGTGATCAGGTAGAAGCTCGTGGTGGTCATCGCGACCAGCATCATGCCGGCGATCACGATGCCCCAGTTCTGGACCAGCGTACCGAACACTTCCTTCATGCCCGGACGATGCTTGCGAGCCTTGAACTCCTGGGTTTCCTCCAGGTTGCGGCGCAGCATGAAGATGAACGGGACGATCATGCAGCCGACGAAGAACGGCACGCGCCATCCCCACGATGCGATCGCCGATGCGCTCAGCCACTGGTTGAGCGCGAAGCCCAGGCCCGCCGCGACGACGATCGCGACCTGCTGGCTGGCCGACTGCCAGCTCGTGAAGAAGCCCTTGCGGCCGGGCGTCGCCAGCTCGGCGAGATAGACCGATACGCCGCCCAGCTCGGCACCCGCGGAGAAGCCCTGCAGCAGCCGCCCGATCAGCACGAGCGCGGGCGCCAGCAGGCCGATCGTCGCGTAGCCCGGCACGAACGCGATCAGGATGGTGCCGCTCGCCATGATCGACAGCGTGACGATCAGGCCCTTGCGACGGCCGACCTCGTCGATGTACGCGCCCAGCACGATGGCGCCCAGCGGCCGCATCAGGAAGCCGGCGCCGAACACGGCGAAGGTCATCATCAACGACGCGAACTCGCTTTGCGCGGGAAAGAAGACATTGGCGATCTGCGTGGCGTAAAAGCCGAACAGGAAGAAGTCGAACTGCTCGAGAAAATTGCCGGCCGTGACGCGAAAGATCGCAGCGGCCTTCGAACGTTCGGCCGGAAGGCTGGACGAGGGGTGCATCTGGGTGTCTCCTGAAAAACCTGAAATACGCGGGAGGGGATGGTGGATTGTCGTTTTGTCGAATGTTCGCCCGGCATCGATCAAACGATAAGTGCGATTTTTGGAAGGATTGATGCAACAAGATTATCAATCGGCGTGGCCTCGCCGGTTTCGGTCAGCGCCTGTCCGCCGAACGTCGCGCCGCACGGAGGCAGGACGTCACGATCCCTCGCTCGCCTCGTGCGGCAAGGCGTGCAAGCCGAGGCCGGCGCCGTTTCACCGCGCCGGTTCGGTATAGGCAGCCAGTTCTTCCGGCTTTCCGGACGGGAACGCATCCTTCAGGTGATCGAGAAATGCGGAAACGCGGACGCTCAGCAATCGCCGGGACGGATACAGCGCCCACAGCGCGATTTCGGGGCCCGGTACGTCGCCCCAGCTGACGAGCGTGCCGGCGGCCAGATCGCCGCTCACGAGCGATACCGGGAGGCAAGCCGCGCCCAGTCCCAGACGCACCGTGTCGCGCACCATGACCAGCGACGACAGCCGGGCCACGGGCTCGATCGCGATGCGTGATGCTCCGGCGGGCCCCGTGACGTCCCATGCGGTGCGCCGGCCGTCGCCCCCGCGCACGACGGCCGGCACGGGCGCATCGCCGGTGGGCCGCGCCAGCTCGGGCCTCGCGACGACGACGAGCCGGTCGCGCAGGAACACGCGCCCGATCAGGCTTTCGTCGGGGTCCGGGTTCACGCGGATCACGAGGTCGTACCCTTCCTCGATCATGTCGACGGGCCGGTCTTCCGTCGTCACCTCGAGCCGGATCTCCGGGTATTTCAGCGCGAACGTCGCCACCAGCTTCCCCATCGCGAACTGGGAAAAAAGCATCGGCGCGCTGATGCGCAGCCGGCCGCGCGGCCGCTCGCTCCCCGACGCAATCGCCGACGCGCTGTCCGCGAGCTCCGCGAGCAGCGTGCCCGTCCGCTCGTAGAGCGCGCGCCCTTCCTGCGTGAGCTTCACGCCGCGCGAGCCGCGCTCGAACAGGCGCAGCGACAGACTGTTCTCCAGCTCCGCGACGCGGCGCGACAGCGTCGCCTTCGGGCGCCCCGCCACCCGCGCGGCTTCGCCGAAGCTGCCATGACGGGCGACGAGATTGAAATCGGCGAGCGCAAGGAGGTCCATGTGTTCCACCAGTGAGACGATACGTCTATTTACCACACCTTCCGGATCGTTTGTGGATCACCTACCTTACGTGGGCAGGTCAACCCAACCGAAATTCCAGGAGCGAACATCATGACCATTCTCGTAACCGGCGCCACCGGCCGTGTGGGCCGCCAGGTCGTCCGTCAACTCGTCGATCGCGGCGTCGACGTGCGCGTGCTGGTACGCGATCCGTCCCGAGCCGACTTCCCCGCGGCGGTAACCGTCGCGCAGGGCGACATGCTCGACATCGACGCGCTTCGCACGGCCTTCTCCGGCGTACGCACGCTGTTTCTGCTCAACGGCGTGGCGGGCGACGAATTCACACAGGCACTGATCGCGCTGAACCTCGCGCGCGAATCGGGGATCGAGCGCGTCGTCTATCTGTCCGTCCTGCACGCCGACCGTTTCGTGAACGTGCCGCACTTCGCGGTGAAATCCGGCGCCGAGCGGATGATCGAGCAGATGGGCTTCAGCGCGACGATCCTGCGGCCGGCGTATTTCATGGATAACGAATCGATGGTCAAGGACGTGATCGTCGAGCACGGCATCTACCCGATCCCGATCGGCAGCAAGGGCGTCGCGATGGTCGACGTGCGCGACATCGCGGAAGTGGCGGCACTCGAACTGATCCGCCGCCACGACGCGCCCGGCAAGCTGCCGGTCGAGACGCTCAACCTGGTCGGGCCGGACACGCTGACGGGCCCGCAACTGGCGGCCGTCTGGTCGGACACGCTCGGCCGCCCGATTGCCTACGGCGGCGACGATCCCTCCCCGTTCGAACACAACTTCGCGCAGTTCATGCCGAAATGGATGGCCTACGAAATGCGGCTGATGGCCGAGCGGTACGTCAGCGACGGCATGGTGCCGGAAGCAGGCGATGTCGAGCGGCTGACCGCGATCCTCGGCCGCCCGCTGCGGACGTATCGCGACTTCGCGGCAGCCCTCGTCCGCTGAGCGCGATACCGGGCCTTCAAGCTCCGTGCGGCCGTGCGAGCTGTTGCACGCGGGGAACCGGTCGCCGTGCCGGGCCGGTTCGCCGCGACCGCCATGCTGTCGGCGCCTCGGCAGCGGCCCGCCTCGTCAGAAATCGCCTCTGCCGGACTGTCTCGCGGCACCCGCGGCCATCGCACGACATGACCGATCTTCGCCGGATCGTCGCGCGGCGTTAGAATAGCGCCCCTTCTCATGGGAGACGACAATGTCCTGGTTCGTTTACGAAGTGCCCGAATATCACGAAGACGCTGCGCGCGTCGAGCCCTTCAGCGATCTGCGCAGCCGTGTGCTGGAAGTCGGTGGCTTCCCCATGGCGGACGAACTGGAAAGCGTGCGCGAGAACGCCGCGGCGACAGCGGACACGCCCGAGCGTCCCCTGCGGACGCCGGAAAATCCGCAGGTCTTTCCGATTCCCTACGCCGAATCCATGATCCTGGTCGGGTTCATCTTCGATCTGAAACGCGAATTCCGGCAACTGGTCGTGTCGCCCGTCGAAATGCCCTGGCTGAAAGACGCGTAAAAGACGGCCGGCGCGGAAACCGACGGGAGCGTCTTGTCTGCTCTGGCGCCCGGCCCGTCCGGATATCCAGCCAACGTTGCCGGATACCGCGCCATTGGGACGGGCGGCGTGCTCGTTGACCTGAATCGATGCGCGATCGGGACGCCGGAAGACACCGGCGGAAGCGCCGGACGCGTACCCGAAATCAGTTCGACGATTGAGTGTGGCGACGACCGTTTGAATCCGCCCGGTACACCCGTCAAGGCTTCCGGTCGCTACTCGGGCAAGCGGCCATTACCTGTAGCACGAACCGTCGACGCGGTTGCCGGGGCAATGCCCCCGCGGAGGTTTTTTAGTACCCCGAAGATCGGGCGCATGAACCGACGCGTCTATCGCGCGCGTGACGCAGCGCGTGCCGGTGTGTTCGACTACATCGAGCGCTTCCGCCATCCGCACCGTCGGCGCTCGACGCCGAACTTCGTCAGCGCGGCTCAGTTCGAGCGACGTATGACGGGCGAGTGAACCCGTCCGGGAGAACGGGGGAAGACCGCTTTCAGAAATCCACGACCGAAGCCCCGCTCACCTTCCCGTCGATGATGTCCTTGCCTTGCTGTCGTGCCGCACGCCTTGCCACTCCGAAATCGGAGAACGTGTGCGGCTGGTTCAGCCGGAAAACACGGCTTGCGGGGGAGCTTGCTATCGAGGACGGACGGCATATGCGCACCGCAATGTCATACCCTTCGGCATAACGCGAATGCCTGTCGAAGCGGATGAACGTGCGAGCGAAGACAAGAGGATGAAGTTCGTACCCCTTGTAGAGAAGAAGCGGATATGTCGGCATGTTGGTGACTCCACAAGGGGAGACCCACTATACACGGAACGGGTAGCGCAGGGTGACGCAGATTTTCGAAGCGCGCCGACTGCGGGTACCCGCGCCCGCCGCGCGATGGTCGCGCTCCGGCGTGCCCGTGGCATCGAGCCGAAGCTGCCCGGTCGCCTCTCGACGTGATGAGAAAACTTCGAGCCCGCACGCCTCGTCGCGGCCGAAATAAAACGGTTGCGCGCCCGGCGATACGCGTATGATGGGTTCATCCGGGCCGTATGCGCGAACCGCCGACTCCCCCCTCCAGCTTGGGCCTTGCCATGGCTTGGGCACCGTATTTCCCAATCTCTTCAACTCGTCGCGCCGTGCGGCAGCTGCACCGCACAGAACCGGTTCTTGTACCGCTTTTCGGAATCCACGTGTTCTCGCCGGGCATCAAGTCGAGATGCAAATCTTAATCAAAAGGCGGCGAACATGAACGGGTACTGCGATGTGGAACGCGAGCTGGTCCATATCAGGCGAGCCATCGGGCTGCTTGAACGAGCACAGCACGCCTTCATCAACAAATCGTCTGTAAGCGATCCTGCATATTGGCGAGTCAGGCTCGACAAACTCCGCAGGCAATCTGATCGAAACAAGGTCCTTGAACTCCAAGTGGACGAGCTGCTAGGGCGCCTCGCGGGAATTCAAGGGGCGCGCTGCGGCAAATAGGCCCCTGTTTCGTCACCCGCCGACTTCAAACTCGGGAGCAACATCATGATCGACGCCAGCCCAAGCAACACGTTTCGACATCTCCCACTCTCGCCGGAGCAGGACACGGAAATCCGGCACTATATCAAGCGGAAAAAGCAAAGGGGCGAGCAATGGGATACCCCCGAGCTGGCAATGATGCTCGGAGACATGCTTGCCCCTCCGCCAAGCGACGATGATGCGCCGGAGCGTACCGTCGAGGAAACGAAACTGGCCTGCGAGTTTGCATTGGCATCGATCGACGAAGCCATGGAATCCGTTTCCGCAAGCGAGGAACGGCTCGCCGCGGTGGAAGCCGAGGAAATGAAGCACCGGTGACAGCGGTTTGCCGGCGCTCACGCGCCGTGCCAGCGGCTGGTCGATCACTCGCTGCGGCCCGAAGTCAGGTATGCCTTGATCCACGACGCCACGAGCGACGATTCGTGAAATCGCCCGGGCGTCGCCCTCCGGTGCGCGACCGGCGACTTTTGACCCATTTCGTCATCCCGTCGAGCATGCGCGAGCTTGATCGATTCCAGTCGACCGCTCACATCCGCTTGTCCCCACGCGTCAACACGGCACCCGCCCGCCAACGCCATTGCCCATCATCGTGCACCAGCGCTGGGTCTCTACCTGCGGCTGCGGATACGGCAATCCGGTCCGCGGATCGATCGAGTCGAGCGGATTCGGTCCCGGGGGATGGTTTGCCGCGTGCCTCGCGGCGGTCTCCGCCATCTGTTTCGCGGTCTCCGCACGTTGTCGAGCGAGGTCCGCCTTCTGCTCGGCATCCACTTTCTTCGTCATGGTCACCAGCCGTGCGAACTGCGGATCGCGAACATCCTGAAGCGGCGGGAAAGGCGGCGCAACCGGCATGAAGAGCACCGGACCGTCATATCTCGGCACCGCCAGTTTCGACGGCTTGCCGAAATCCGCGGCCATGCTGATCTCCCACATGCCGACGTTCATGCCGAGCGCATGCTCGTAGTGCCGGTTCACGTCCGCGATACCGAGCGGCCCGGACGGCGCGGGCAACGGCTGAAGAGCGGGCGGCAGCGTTTGCCGGGCGGCAGGATACATCGCGCGCACCCAGCTCACCGCGGCGACCGAGTATTGATAGAGCATCGCGTCGTACTTTTCCAGCACTTGCGCGCGACTATAGCCGCCGGGATTCTCGAACAACGGCTTGTACGCTGCGAGGCTATCGAGGTACCGCATGTTGTCGTTTCGCTGCTGGGCAACGAACTGCTGCTGAGGATCGGCCGGAGCGGACGAAGTCACGGCAGCGCATCCGGTGAGCAGGCTGGCGACGAATGCGACGCTCGCCGTCGTTCGTGGTGCCGACCGGGGTCGACGCAAGATATTGGGCATCGGGAACGCAGTGAAGAGTAGCGGAATTGTCGTGAACCGGCGATCTGCCGACGCCGGCCGGCAGTCGCCACGCTCGCCCTATTCTGCCCCGCCCCCTCGCCGTTCCCGGTGGATTTGCGTCTCGTCCTGGTGGATTCCGGCCTCGGGATCGCGGGCGCATGGGCACCCGACGTTCGTCGAGCGGCACTGTCATTCCCGCGAACGGTCTGGCATCGAGCCCGAACCCGCGGCTTCCTCCGTCCGCAGGCGCCGTCGCATCCGCGGCGCGCCTCCCGCCGATGGCGTCAATCCATGCCTCCCGGCAACGCCGACAACGTCGGCGTCCATCCGCCATCCGCAGTAGAATCCGCGTGATCAGCACCGAACGGCTTGGCCGCGCATCCCGCGCGCCGTGCCGCCGACGATCACGGGAACCCATGATCCTCAGCCGCCGCCCCGGCGGATATCTGCGGCGCTTCATCGACTCGGTGTGGGCCTCGTATCCGCCGTTTCCGATCCGAAACGAACATTGCCGCGAGCGCGTGCTGCCGACCGGCGCGGTCCACCTCGCGATCCGGCTCGACGCGGATCCGTTGCGCCTCTTCGATCACGCCGCCGACCAGACCGGCCGAACGATCGGCGTCGCCGTGATCGGCGGCCCACGGGCGGCCCCGTATATCAAGGACGTCGCCGTTCCGGTACCGACCGTCGGCGCGCTGATTCGGCCGGGCGCGGTCCGGCTCGTCACCGGTGTACCGGCATCGGCTCTCTACGGCCTGCACCTGTCGCTCGACGATTTGTGGGGCGCCGCCGCTTCCGGCCTACGCGACCGGCTCGGCGAAATCGATTCCGCCGCTGCGCGGCTGGATCTCTGGGAAACGCTGTTGACGGCGCGGCTGCCGCGTGTGGCCGGCATCGACCCGGCCATCGCCGAATCGATCGCGCAATTGAATCGCGGCACGGAGGTACGTGCAATCGTGCAGCAGATCGGCTGCAGTCACCGTCACTTCGTCGCACGATTTCGCGACGCGGTCGGCATGCCGCCGAAACGCTACGGCCGCGTGCGCCGCTTCGGGCAGATGCTCGACGGGCTGTCGGCCGAACCGGCCGCCTCGTGGGCCGATACCGCCGCGCTCGCAGGCTATGCCGATCAACCGCATTTCAATCGCGAGTTCCTCGAATTCACCGGCTTGTCGCCGGAACAGTACCGGCGACGCGCGAGCGCGAACGGCTTTCACGTACCGCTCTGACGCGCTGCCGCCACGGCGGCGGTCAATTTTGTTCAAGACCGGGCGCGAAATGCCCGATAGGATCGGGCCACACTCTCGCCGTTGATCGGAGGGCACCATGGCGATTCACGAAGTCTTTCCGTATCTGCGCGCCAAACGCGCGGAGGACGCCATCGCGTTCTATGCGAAGGCATTCGGCGCGCGCGAAAAATTCCGTCTGGTCGAACCGTCGGGACGCATCGGTCACGCGGAGTTGCAGTTCGGGCCGTGCACGCTGATGATCTCGGACGAGTTCCCGGAATACGATCTCTTCGCCCTCGACCCGGCGGGCAACGCGCCGATGGCGCTCCATCTTCATGTCGACGACGCCGACGCGACGATCGCCGCCGCCATCGCGGCCGGCGCCAGCCTGACACGCGCGATCCAGGATCAGTTCTACGGCGAGCGTTCCGGCCGGATCCGCGACCCGTTCGGTTACGACTGGTTGATCGGACAGACGATCGAAGCGGTCGAACCCGACGAAATGCAGCGGCGTTACACCGCGCTGTTGTCGGGCGATCAGTAGCAGGTTTGCGCCGCCCCCGCCCGACATTCGCGATGCACTGCCACCCCGGCGACATCAGCCGGCTTTTCCTGTGCGTGCCGACGTTGCACTTGAACCGCCCTGCGCCGGCCGAATCGTTCCTGGCTGCTGCCGTCGATGCCGGCTACGAACTCGAGCATGTGCTGCGCGACTACCCGCGGGTTCGCTATCGGCCGCTCGACTTCCACTCCCTGTGCCAGCAAAGCCTGTCCGTGCTCGACGACACGCTGCTGGCCGACCTGACGGGCGACATGCCGCTCGGATGGCGCGGCGCGCACTGGGCAGCCCTGCTGATCGCGCTATCAGGTGACGCGCGCTATCTGCCGCATCTGGACGAAGTCAGGCGCCATCGCGGTGTCGAATGGGCAGGCGAGCTTGCCGAGGCCGCGTCGTGCCCCGATGCGCGATCGTCGGCCTTCCGTTGCTGCCGATCGATCGTGCAGTTGCGCAACCAGCTCGCCGCGTTGCCGCGCGTCACCGTCCGGCTGCGACGCGGACTCACGCCCGACGCGCTCGAAGCCTGGGCGAGCGCCGTGCGGGCCGCGTATCGGAATGGCAGCCTCGACACCGCGCTGGCGATGGCCCGCCATTAAGCGTTCGACGAACGATCACGCGCCCCCGGCTCGAACCGCCGGACGCCGCGACACACGTCCCGCTCCGGCCTGAATCCCCGCAGCCGCCCTCGCGATTCCATTCGATTTCGCAGAGGACCTTTCCTGTGCAACGCCTTAATCGACGGCCGCACGATCTCCAATAATGGCCGCTCGATCCGTCGGCCGGTACGCCGATGCGACCCGCCGGCCTTCGCGCCGGATCAACGATAAAAACTCCTATGCACTCCTACCAGATGAACAAGCATGCCGGCGCATGCGTCGCGGGGACCGTCATTGCCGCCTGCCTGACCGGCATCGCACCGGGCATCGCGCACGCCCAGAGCAGCGTGACGCTGTACGGCCTGATCGATACGTCGATCACCTACGCGACCAACCAGCGCACGCAGGGCGCGGGATCGCCCGGCAGCGGCACCGTCGCGCTGACGAGCGGCGCACTGAACGCATCGCGCTGGGGGCTGCGCGGCCGCGAGGACCTCGGCGGCGGGATGGCCGCGGTCTTCGCGCTCGAGAACGGCTTCTCGGGCACGAACGGCAAGCTGTCGCAGAAAGGCGTCGACCTGTTCGGCCGTCAGGCCTGGGTCGGCGTGAGTTCGAAGACGGCCGGCACGTTCACCTTCGGCCGCCAGTACGACCTGATTCTCGACTTCGTGACGCCGCTCGGCGCGTCCGGCCCCGGCTGGGGCGGCAACCTCGCGGTCCACCCGTACGACAACGACGATTCGAACCGCAACATCCGCATCAACAACGCGGTGAAGTACACGAGCCCGACGTATCGCGGGCTGACGTTCGGCGCGATGTTCGGCTTCTCGAACACGGCCGGCCAGTTCTCCAACAACGCGGCATGGAGCGCGGGTGTGTCGTATGCGACCGGGCCGTTGAAGCTCGGCGCCGGCTACCTGAAGATCAGCCGCGACCGCAATGCGCCGAACCCGGACGGCGCACTGAGCACGGCCGACGGCTCGGCGACGATCACGGGCGGCAACCAGCAGATCTGGGCGATGGCCGGACGTTATGCGTTCGGGCCGCACTCGGTCGGCGCCGCGTGGTCGCACTCGACCACCGACGGCGTGACGGGCGTGCTTCAGGGCAGCAACATCGCACCGCTGAAGGGGGAATCGCTGGTGTTCGACAACTTCACGGTCGACGGCCGCTACTTCGTCACGCGTGCGCTGAGCGTCGCCGCCGCATACACGTATACGATGGGCCGCTTCGACACACGCACGGGCCAGACGCGCCCGAAATGGAACCAGGTCGTCGCTCAGGCCGACTATGCGCTGTCGAAGCGCACGGACGCCTATCTCGAAGGCGTCTACCAGAGCGTGAGCGGCGGTAACGGCAATCCGGCGTTCAATGCGACCGTCTGGACGCTGACGCCGTCGGCGAACAGCAACCAGGTGGTCGTCGCGCTGGGGCTGCGGCACAAGTTCTGACGAGGCGGCGGCGGACGGTATCCCGCACGCCCGATCGCCGTGAGCCGCGCGATCAGGCCGCACAAAAGCGCGACCTGATCGCTGTGGCTCGGCTCACCGCGCGCGGCGGGCGGGAACAGGAATGCCGCCCGACTGTCGCATTTGCGCAAAAAATGCGAAGAAACTGGTCACGATGTGACATTTTTCCTAATCTGTTTGCAGCGACGCCGTATTTCGGCGTTCCGGCCGCAACACTCTTTCATCTGGCGCACCACCGGCTTACGAACCTGCATCACGTCGACGAAGCCGACCCTTTCGCGCCATGGCGGCCGGACAGCTGCGTGCAGCCCGCACGCGCCGCGCTTTCAACGCAGTCAACCGCTGGAGACGAACGATGAGCAAAATGAACCGATTTGCGGTCCTGTCAATTTTCGTACTGCTGGCGGGTTGCCACAACGCGGCGAAAACGCCCGAGAATGCCGGCGCGGCGCCCACGCCTTCGAGCGAAGCCGTCGCGACGGTGTCTGCCGACGAACTCGACAATCCGAACGGCCCGCTTGCCAAGCGCAGCATCTACTTCGATTTCGACCAGTACACCGTGAAGCCCGAGTTCCAGTCGCTGCTGCAGGCGCACGCCGACTACCTGCGCAGCCATCCCGCGCGCCGCGTGCTGATCCAGGGCAACACCGACGAACGCGGCACGTCCGAATACAACCTCGCGCTCGGCCAGCGCCGGTCGCAGGCCGTGTTCAGCGCGCTCCAGACGCTCGGCGTCCCGGCCACGCAGCTCGAGGCCGTCAGCCTCGGCAAGGAAAAGCCGGTCGCGCTCGGCCACGACGAGGATGCGTGGGCGCAGAACCGCCGCGCCGATCTCGTCTATCGTTGATCCGTTGATCCACCGCCGCGCGGGCGGCATTCGTGCCAAGGGAAGGCAACGCAGGCCGCCGGCCGCAGTCGCGGCCGCCCGGTGCCGTCCGGCTTGCCCGGCTCATGCGCGTCACCGCGCAGGCGCTCGTCGCGCGGCACGTCGCCTTCAACGCCGCCGTTCGAGCCGCCGGTGCAGCCAGTGCGACATCACCGCGGACGTCACGATCGCATCGAGCGTCGCGATCGCGTTGATGTCGCCCACCTTGTCGGCCTTGATCATCCAGGCCACGAGCAGGACATAACCGATCATCGCGCCGGCGCCCACGATCGTGCCCAGCAGCACGAACCAGCGCCGCCGGACCTGCGGGCCGATCGCGCCCATGATCCCGCCGGTCGCCATCGCCGGCAGGAAGTAGCCGAACACGAACGACGCGAAGAAAATCAGCGGCACCATGCCGGCGCTGACTGTCAGCACGTGCCATGACGGGCCGTCGATCAGCGACCATGCGATCAGCATCACCGCCGGCCAGACGAGCGACGCGACCAGCGGGCCGCCGATGGCAAACGACAGACAGCCGAGTACGGCACGGCGGGACAGGCGCGAGGAATGGCGCGGCGGGCGCTCGACGGTAGCACTCATGGTTCTTGTAGTCGGAATCGGAATGGCGGCGTGCCGGAGTGTACCAAGGCGACGCCCGCCGCCGTCGATCCGGCCGCTTCGCGCACGGCGATAGGCAAAAACCATGGAATAAACGCCCCGCCCGACGCGTTTCGTCATCGCGCAGACGCGCGGTTCATGCGAACCGGCCTGTCCGGCGGCCTGCGCGCTGCAAGGAGATCGCGATGAAATCGGCAACCTTGGCCGCGATGCTGATCGCGGCGCTGATGCTTGTCCTGTCGGCGGGATGTACGTCGTCGGGCAGCGGCGTGTCGCAAGGACCCGGCATGAGCCGCTATGGCGGCTCGGGAGGAAGCGGAGGCGGAGGCGGCGGCGGTTACTGAAACGCCGCCGGAAAAGGGGCGGGGCATCGCGCGCGAGCGCCGGAAACCGGCTGCCTCGCGCACGATGCCCCGCCCCGGACACGACTTAACGCATCGCCTTCACGTCGGCCGGCGTGACGCTCGCGGGCTGGCCGCCCCACGTCGCGCGCAGGTAGTTCGCGAGCTGCGCGAGCTCTTCGTCGCTGAGCGTACGCGCGAAGCCCGGCATCGCCTGCAGGTTTTCGAAGCCGGCGAACTTCTGCTCGTCGATACCGTCGAGCATCGCGACCAGCAGGTTGCGCGGATCGCCCTGGCGCACCGTCGAGTTGCCGTTCATCGGCACCGCGACGTGCGGCTTGCCTTCGCCGTTGAAGCCGTGGCACCCCGCGCAGACCGCCAGATACACCGAGCGGCCCGCCGCGAGCTGCGCGGCATCGGCGGACACCGGCTTCACCGGTTGCGGCGCAGGCGGCGTATCGCCGAGCAGGTACACCGACAGCGCGCGCAGGTCGTCCTTCGTCATGTATTGCGTGCTCAGGTGCACGACCGGATACATCTCGCCGAACGCCGAGCCCTGCGGCGCGATGCCGACGCCGAAGAACGTCTGCAGGTCGGTGCCCGTCCAGCCGCGCGCGGCGAGGCCGGCCGGCGTGATGTCGGGCGCGGCCACGCGGCCGAGCGCCGCGCCGGCGAACGGCTTCACACCGTCGAGCTGGCCCGTGAACGCACGCGGCGTATGGCATTCCGCGCAGTGGCCGAGCGCGCCCGCGAGATAGCGGCCGCGCTGCCAGTCGGCGGATTGCCCGACCGACGCGTCCGGCAGGCTGTCCTTCAGGAACACCATGTCCCAGAAGACCATGCCGAAGCGCAGGTTGTACGGGAACTTCAGGTCGTGCGCGCGGTTTTCCTGCGCGACGGGCTTGACCGTCATCAGGTACGCGTACATCGCATCGGCGTCGGCGCGCGTGAGCTGCCGGTACGACGTGTACGGCATCGACGGATACAGGCGCTTGCCGGGCGCCTTGCCGTCGTGCAGCGCGGCGTAGAAATCGTCCGCGCTCCAGCTGCCGATCCCGTGATCCTTGTCGGGCGTGATGTTCGAGCCGTAGAACGTGCCGAACGGCGATTCGAGCGCCGCGCCGCCGGCGAACGGCGCGCCGTCCTTCGCGGTGTGGCACGCCGCG
>NZ_JAAGPK010000268.1:0-238 GCF_017104685.1 Burkholderia sp. Tr-20355
TCTGTCTGTACAACTTGTACGATGACAGACTGTGCGTAGTGATAGTGTTGTCGACTGATGTGTGTTAGCGGTGTACAATGTGCACTGAAAATCAGATGTAACATAGAGCGTGTGACACTATAACGCTAAGTCATAAAAGTATCGTGATGTATGGCCACTAGTAGTTCATAGTGATACTGTATACTATAATTAGAGTTCATAGAACACACGCAGTTTTGTTTTTTTTTTTTTTTAATAC
>NZ_JAAGPK010000269.1:0-5990 GCF_017104685.1 Burkholderia sp. Tr-20355
TCTGCGCACGGCTGGCCTCGCCGTTGCGGGCGGTACCGTTCCACGGCGCGATCTTGAACAGCAGCAGCATGCCGGGAATCGCGAGCGCGGTACACACGATGAAGTAGTCGAACCAGCCGATCTTCGCGACGATGAAGCCGCTCGCGGCCGACGCGAGCGTGCGCGGCACCGACGCGAGGCTCGTGAACAGCGCGAACTGCGTGGCCGTGTAGCGCGGGTCGGTCGTGCTCGCGATATAGGCGACGAACGCGGCCATCGTCAGGCCCGTCGTGAAGGTTTCGAACCCGTAGACGATCGCGAGCGCGACCGTCATCGGGCTGAATTGCGGCGCGACGGCGATGCCGAACACCGACAGCGCCGATGCGATCGCATGGCTCGTCGAGACGGTGAAGTCGTACAGCATCGCGAGTACCGGCGAGCCGGGGCCGAGCTGCGCGAGCCACGCGAAGCCGAGCGTCGACACCATCTGCAGCGCGCCGAAGATCCACAGCCCGCGACCGATGCCGATCTTCACGAGCCAGATGCCGCCGATGATGCCGCCGGCGACGCTCGCGACGAGCGCGGTGGTCTTCGCGACAATGCCGATCTCGGTGCGCGAGAAGCCGATGTCGAGGAAGAACGACGTCGACAGCGTGGTGGCCATCGTGTCGCCGATCTTGAACAGGAAGATGAACGCGATGACGAGCAGCGCGCCGGCCCAGCCGTCGCGCTGGATGAATTCGCGGAACGGCAGCACGATCGCGTCGCGCAGGTTGCGCGGCGGCGTGCCGACCACTTCGGGCTCGCGCACGAGCAGCGTCATCAGGATGCCCGGCAGCATGAACGCGCCGGTGAGCGCGAACACCGCGTCCCACGGCATGTGGTCGGACAGGATCAGCGCCAGCGAGCCGGGGATCAGCGCGGCGAGCTTGTACGCGTTCACGTGCACCGCGTTGCCGAGGCCCTGCTCGGTGTCGCGCAGCAGCTCGCGGCGGTACGCGTCGATCACGATGTCGGAGCTCGCGCCGAAGAACGCGACGAGCGTCGTGAGCGCGGCGACCGTCCAGATCGAGTCGCGCGGCGACACGAAGCCGAGCGCGGCGATCGCGCCGGCGACCAGCACCTGCGTGAGCAGCATCCAGCCGCGCCGGCGGCCCGGCCGCCAGCCGGGCAGGCGCGGGATGTAGCGGTCCATCAGCGGCGCCCACAGGAACTTCCACGTATACGGGAACTGGATCAGCGCGAACAGGCCGATTTCCTTCAGGTTCACGCCCTCGGAGCGCAGCCATGCCTGCACCAGGTAGACGAGCGTGAAGAGGGGCAGGCCTGACGTGAAGCCGAGGAACACGCAGATCAGCATGTGCGTGTTCAGATAGGCTCGCCAGCCGGGGTGATCCTCGTGAGCGGTGAGTGCGGGCGCCTCGTGTGGCGTTTTCGACATGGACTGGAACTGGGTAGCGTTGACTGATTGCGGCGGCAGCGCGCGGCGGGGGGGCGGCGCGGGCCGGGCCCGGCGTCCGTCAACGGCCCCCCGGCTCAGCTGCGCTTGACGCGGTAGACAGCAAGACTACCACGCCAGTTCGCTCCCCATCGAATCGGCTGGCCTTCGTGCAGCACGACGCGGTCGAGGATCGTGACGCCGACTTCGGGCGCGAGCGCCTCGAAATCCTTGATCGTCAGCACCCGCACGTTCGGCGTGTTGTGCCACTGGTACGGCAGCGATTTCGACACGGGCATGCGGCCGTGCAGCACCGACAGCCGGTGCGGCCAGTAGCCGAAGTTCGGGAACGACACGATGCACTCGCGGCCGACGCGCGCCGTTTCGCGCAGGATCGCGGCCGTCTGGTGGATCGTCTGCAGCGTTTGCGACAGGATCGCGATGTCGAAGCTGTGGTCCTCGAACAGCCGCAGGCCGTCCTCGAGATTCTGCTGGATCACGTTGATGCCGTTCTTCGCGCTCGCGAGCACGCCCGCGTCGTTCAGCTCGATGCCGTAGCCGGTGACGTCCAGTTCCTCCATCAGCAGCGCCAGCAGCGAGCCGTCGCCGCAGCCGAGGTCGAGGACGGTCGAGCGCGGCTCGACCCAGCGCGCGATCGTGCGGAAATCCGCGCGCGCGGACAGGGAATTCAGCGCTTGCTGGTTCATGCACCCACCTCGTTGGCGATTCGTTCGTAATACGCGCGGATCAGGTTGTGATAGCGCGCGTCGTCGAGCAGGAACGCGTCGTGACCGTGCGGCGCATCGATTTCCGCGTAGCTGACCGTGCGCTTGTTGTCGAGCAGCGCCTTCACGATCTCGCGCGAGCGCGCGGGCGCGAAGCGCCAGTCGGTCGAGAAGCTCGCGATCAGGTACTTCGCCTGCGTGTGCGCGAGCGCGGCCGTCAGGTTGCCGTCGAACGCCTTCGCCGGGTCGAAGTAGTCGAGCGCGCGCGTGATCAGCAGGTACGTGTTCGCGTCGAAGTAGTCGGCGAACTTGTCGCCCTGGTAGCGCAGGTACGACTCGACCTCGAATTCGACGTCGAAGCTGAAGTTGTACGCATCGAGCGCGCCGTCGGCGCGGCGCAGCGCGCGGCCGAATTTCTCGGCCATGTCGTCGTCGGACAGGTACGTGATGTGGCCGATCATCCGCGCGACGCGCAGGCCGCGCTTCGGTTTCACGCCGTGCGCGTAGTAGTCGCCGCCGTGGAAGTCGGGATCGGACAGGATCGCCGAGCGCGCGACCTCGTTGAACGCGATGTTCTGCGCGGACAGCTTCGGCGTCGACGCGACGTCGATGCAGTGCGCGACGCGCTCCGGATACATCAGGCTCCACGCGAGCGCCTGCATGCCGCCGAGGCTGCCGCCCATCACCGCGGCGAAGCGCTCGATGCCGAACGCGTCGGCGACGCGCGCCTGCGCATGCACCCAGTCCTCGACGGTCACCACCGGGAACTTTGCACCGTACGGCTTGCCGGTCGACGGATCGATGCTCATCGGGCCGGTCGAGCCGAAACACGAGCCGAGGTTGTTCACGCCGATCACGAAGAAGCGGTTGGTGTCGAGCGGCTTGCCGGGGCCGACCATGTTGTCCCACCAGCCGGTGCTGCGCGGATCGTCCGCGTAGACGCCGGCGACGTGGTGCGACGCGTTGAGCGCGTGGCAGACGAGCACCGCGTTCGAGCGCGCGGCGTTGAGCTCGCCGTACGTCTCGACGACGAGCTGATAGTTGCCGATCACGCTGCCGCTTTGCAAGCGCAGCGGTTCGGCGAAGTGCATGGTCTGTGGAGCGACGATGCCGATCGATTCCATTCGTTCCGCCTTATGACTGGGCGGCTAAATGGTGTCGGCGAGGCGCGGAGTCGGAGATGCGCGGCTGACGACCTCTTTAGCCGCATTTGTAGTGAACCGCCGGGACGGAGACATCGTCAACGCCCGGCCGGTTCGCGCGCCCGCAATCGAGTCAGCAAATCGGCGCGCTCCGACCTGCCGCTCGAGGAGCGACAGTCGGCAAAGTATAGCGGAAATTGCGCGGCACGGATTCCGGCACGCATGGCGCGGCGTGCCGCCGGGCGTCGGTCACTGCAGGATCAGCCGCAGATGCGCATCGGCCTGCTCGCCCGGCGGCTTGTGGAATCCGCCTTTCGCGAAGCGGTGCCAGCGGCCGATCACGTAGCTGACGAGCAGGCTCGCGCGGGCGGCGGGATCGTAGTCGGCCGGCAGCACGAAGGGCGTCGCGCCGTCGGGCGCCTGCGCCTCGGTGCGCGCGACGCGCAGGCATTGCTTGACGGTCGCCTCGATGCGGTCGAGCAGCTGGTTCACGCGCTCGGTCAGCCGCTCGTCCTCGCCGACCAGCGCCTCGCCGGTCAGCACGCGTGTCATCCCGGGGTTCTTCGCGGCGAAATTGAGCATCGTCAGCGCGATCGTTCGGGCCTGCAGCACGCCGTTCGGTTCCTTCGCGACGATCTGGTTGACGAGCCCGAACAGCGCCTGCTCGATGAACTCGATCAGCCCTTCGTACATCTTCGCCTTGCTGGCGAAGTGCCGGTACAGCGCGGCTTCCGACACGTCGAGCCGGGCCGCGAGCGCGGCGGTCGTGATCTTCTCGGGTTTCGGCGCCTCGAGCATCGTCGCGAGCATCTGCAGGATCATGACGCGGCGCTCGCCCGGCTTGGGGCGCGGGCGCGAGGGGGTAGCCTGGCTTTCGGTTACGGCTTGGTCCTGCGGGTAAGTCGGCTGCATTTTTGTCGCCCCGATCGTGTGCCCAGTCGGAGCGATTTTAGCGAACGAATGCGCTGGTCGACATAGTGGGGACGCCCGGTAACGGGCAGATGGCCCGGCAGGTGGCCGGTGATCCATACCGTGCCGATGCCGAGACGCTTGTAGCGCTTCAGGTGGCCGCGCGTATCCTCGACGAGGATCGCGTCGGACAGGCGGGCATGCGCGGCGCGCAGCGTCCGGCGCAGCATCGTGTGATCGGGCTTCGCGCGCCACGTGCGGCGGTCGCGCATGTGCTCGATCGCGATCACGCGCTCGAACAGCCGCTCGATGCGCAGCTCGCGCAGCACCGCGCGCGCATAGTTTTCCGGCGCGTTGGTCAGGATCAGCTTGCGGCCCGGCAGCGCGGCGACGATGCGCGCGAGGCCGCGCTCGGCGCGGACCATCGCGGGCAGGTCGGAAAACGTGTGGACCACGCGCAGGAAGTCGTGCGGGTCGATCGGGTGATGGCGCGTGAGGCCGAGCAGCGCGGCGCCGTAGCGCTCGGTGTAGCCGGTGCGCAGGCGGTCGGCTTCGGCGCGCTCGACCTGCAGCGTGTCGACGATGTACTGCGTCATCGCACGGTTGATCTCGGGAAAGATCGCGTGCGACGCGTGGTGCAGCGTGTTGTCGAGGTCGAACAGCCAGACGGGCGCGCCGGCGCGCGGCCGGCTGCGCGAGATGCGCCGGCGCCGCAGCGGGGCCGGCAGGTCGGGGCCGGGCGACTGGCGGCGTGCGCTCAATGCGAGCGGATCATCGTGCCGAACGGCTGCTCGGTCAGGATTTCCAGCAGCACCGAATGCTCGATCCGGCCGTCGACGATGTGTACCGACTTCACGCCGCTCTTCGCCGCGTCGAGCGCCGACGAGATCTTCGGCAGCATGCCGCCGGAGATCGTGCCGTCCTCGAACAGCGCGTCGATCTCGCGGGCGGACAGATCGGTCAGCAGGTTGCCGTCCTTGTCCATCACGCCGGGGATGTTGGTCATCATCAGCAGCTTCTCGGCGTTCAGCACGGTCGCGAGCTTGCCGGCGACGAGGTCGGCGTTGATGTTGTACGAGAGGCCGTCTTCGCCGAAGCCGATCGGCGAGATCACCGGAATGAACGCGTCGTCCTGCAGCGCCTTCACGACCGCCGGGTTGATCGCCTCGACTTCGCCGACCTGGCCGATGTCGATGTACTCGCCCGGGTTGTCGCGGTCCGGCATCAGCAGCTTGCGCGCGTGGATCAGGCCGCCGTCCTTGCCCGTCAGGCCCACCGCGTGACCGCCGAAGTGGTTGATCAGCATCACGATGTCCTGCTGCACTTCGCCGCCCAGCACCCACTCGACGACTTCCATCGTCTCTTCGTCGGTGACGCGCATGCCCTGGATGAAGGTGCCGGCCTTGCCGATCTTCTTCAGCGCGTGATCGATCTGCGGACCGCCGCCGTGGACGATCACCGGGTTGATGCCGACCAGTTTCAGCAGGATCACGTCGCGCGCGAAGCCCTGCTTGAGCCGCTCTTCCGTCATCGCGTTGCCGCCGTATTTGATGACCACGGTCTTGCCGTGGTAACGGCGGATGTACGGCAGCGCCTCGGCGAGGATTTCTGCTTTCAGCGTCGGGGCGATCTGCGAGAGGTCGATGGGCTCGGACATGGCGGCGGCTCTGGCTGGGAACGGTTGAAACACGGCGAATTGTACAGGAGTGGCGCAGCGCAGCATCGGGTTTTTGGGCGGCCCGGAATGCCGGCGGCGCGAGGCGGCACGGCGTGCGGCGGCCCGCCGGCTATGGCGCG
>NZ_JAAGPK010000270.1:0-6156 GCF_017104685.1 Burkholderia sp. Tr-20355
TCCCCGCGCGATGCAGCCGCGCGAAGTTCTCGTGCGGAAAACGGCCGTCGGCGTCGTTGCGGGCCGCATCGGCGGCCAGATCGGGCGCGAGGCGGTCGAGCAACGCGGCGACGCGTGCGTCGTTCGCATCATCGGCCGGGTCGGCAGGCAGGAGACGCAGCGCAGGCTGCGGGGACGGCGAGGAAGCGGCAAGGCTGGCGGACATCGAGACGGATTCCCTGGGGAGTGCAAACACGGCGCCAACGCGCGCCCGATCATTCACGAGCCCACAGCGTATGCGTAACGCAATCCGGCCCAAACCATGCAAATCTGATATTCAAATCGGGATTGATTATTTCCGTTCCGCATGATCCCGGCGTTAACCTGCGCTCCATTCCTGCCCGGCCGTGCGCCGGGACATCCCCGCACCGGAGACCCAGATGAGCGTCGAATTCATCGGCATGATCCAGAGCCAGAAGCAGTCGGAAATCCACCCGGCGTCCGGCCCCGTGGTCGATCCCGACTACGTGCGCGACTTCGCGCGCGCCCACGAAACGGCCGGCTTCGACCGGATCCTCGTGCCGCATCATTCGACCGGCCCGTCGGCGACGCTGACGATCGCGTTCGCCGCGGCCGCGACCGAGCGCATCCACTTCATGCTCGCGCATCGTCCGGGCTTCACCGCGCCGACGCTCGCCGCGCGGCAGATCGCGACGCTCGACCAGTTCAGCCGCGGCCGGCTCGCCGTGCACTTCATCTCCGGCGGCTCGGACAGCGAGCAGCAGCGCGACGGCGATTTCCTCGACCATGACGCGCGTTATGCACGCACCGACGAATACCTCGGCATCCTGCGGCGGATCTGGACCGAAGCGCAGCCATTCGATCACGACGGCGCGCACTACCGGTTCACGCAGGGTTTTTCGGAAGTGAAGCCGTTCCAGCAGCCGCATGTGCCGATCTACTTCGGCGGCGCGTCGGAAGCCGCGCTCGCGGTGGCCGGCAAGCACGCGGACGTCTATGCGCTGTGGGGCGAGTCGCTCGACCAGGTGCGCGACCTGACCACCCGCGTGCGCGCCGAAGCCGCGAAGCACGGCCGGCAGGTGCGCTTCTCGGTGTCGTTCCGCCCGATCCTCGCCGCGACCGAAGACGAAGCGTGGGCGCGCGCGCACCGCATCCTCGACGAAACGCGCCGCCTGCGCGAAGCGGCCGGCCTCGGCGCCGGCGGCCCGCAGCAGAGTGAAGGCGCGCGCCGCCTGCTTGCCGCGGCCGATCGCGGCTCGCGCGTCGACAAGCGGCTGTGGACCGAGATCGCGAAGCTCACCGGCGCGCGCTCGAACTCGACGGCGCTCGTCGGCACACCCGAGCAGGTCGCCGATGCGCTGCTCGACTACTACGACCTCGGCGTGACGACCTTCCTGATCCGCGGCTTCGACCCGCTGGAAGACGCGATCGACTACGGCCGCGAACTGATTCCGCGCGTGCGCGGCGCCGTCGCCGCACGCGACGCCGCACGTCGCGCCGCCTGAGCCCAACGGAGCGATACCTCATCATGTCCGCCGTCCTGTCCTCGCCCGTGCGCACCGCATCGGGCCTCGAACTCGCCGAAGCGCCGCGCCAGCATTTCTGGTTCGACCCGACCGCGCCGCGCATCGACGTCGCCGCCGAGCGCCGCCACCGGCAGGAGCGGCTCGCGGCCGCGTTCCGCCTGTTCGCGCGCTTCGGTTTCGCGTCGGGCCTCGCCGGCCACATCACCGCGCGCGATCCGGAGTTGCCCGATCACTTCTGGGTGAACCCGCTCGGCGTGCATTTCTCGCAGATCAAGGTGTCCGACCTGCTGCTCGTGAATGCCCGCGGCGAGACCGCGATCGGCACGCGGCCGCTGAACAAGGCCGCATTCGCGATCCATGCGGCGATCCACGAAGCCCATCCGCACGTCGTCGCCGCGGCGCACACGCACTCGACCTACGGCAAGGCGTGGTCGACACTCGGCCGTCCGCTCGATCCGCTCACGCAGGACGCATGCGTGTTCTACGAGGATCACGCGCTGTTCGACGATTTCACGGGGATGGTCGTCGATACCAGCGAAGGCGCACGGATCGCCGATGCGCTCGCGAAACCGGACGGCAGCACGCACAAGGGCGTGATCCTGAAGAACCACGGGATCCTGACGGCCGGCCCGACGGTCGAGGCCGCCGCATGGTGGTACATCGCGCTCGACAACGTCGCGCACACGCAGTTGCTGGCGGAGGCTGCCGGCACGCCGCAGCCGATCGATCACGCCACCGCGCGCCACACGCACGGCCAGATCGGCGGCCCCGACGGTGCGCTGCATGCGTTCGACAGCCTGTTCGCGCGCGTCCTCGCCGACGAACCCGACCTGCTCGACTGAGCGCCTTTCCGCAAGACCGGAGACCAGACGATGACCCACACCACCGCACCCGCGCCCGCGCCCGCCGGCGCGCACGACGACAAACGCCGCCGGCTGCTGCGCGCGGCCGGCGCCGCCGCGCTCGCCGCGCCGGCGATCACGCTCGGCCGCAAGGCATGGTCCGCGCCGCCGCTGAAGAAGCTCACGTTCGCGTGGAACCAGAACGCGTTCTGCCTGACGCCGATCGTCGTCGCGCAGGAGCGCGGCTTCTTCGAGAAAAACGGCCTGAAGGTCGAGCTGATCAACTACAGCGGCTCGACCGACCAGCTGCTCGAATCGATCGCGACCGGCAAGGCCGATGCGGCGGTCGGGATGATCCACCGCTGGCTCAAGCCGCTCGAAGCCGGCTTCGACGTGAAGATCATCGGCAGTTCGCACGGCGGTTGCGTGCGGCTGCTCGGCGCAAAGGCGGCCGGCGTCACGACGCTGCAGGCGCTGAAGGGCAAGACGGTCGGCGTCAGCGATCTGGCCGCGCCCGGCAAGCACTTCTTCTCGATCCTGCTCGCGAAGAACGGGATCGATCCCGAGCGCGACATCACGTGGCGGCAGTATCCGGCCGACCTGCTCGGCGTCGCGGTCGACAAGGGCGAGATTCACGCGATCGCCGACGGCGACCCGAACCTCTATCTGCTCGAGAAGCGCAGCAACGGCGCGTACACGGAACTCGCGACGAACCTGTCCGGCGAATACGCGCGCAAGGTGTGCTGCGTGATCGGCGCGCGCGGCGATCTCGTCCGCAACGACCGGCCGTCGGCCGCCGCACTCGCGCGCTCGATCGTGCAGGCCACCGAATACACGCACGACAACCCGAACGAAGCCGCGAAGGTGTTCGCGAAATACTCGCCGAAGATCGACCCCGAGGATCTGCGCAAGCTGTACGCGACGCTCACCTATACGCATCACCCGACCAACGTCGACCTGCAGCAGGAGATCGCATTCTATGCGGACGACTTCCGCCGCATCAGCGTGCTGAAGAAGAGCACGGACCCGCAGCGCTTCGCGCAGCAGGTCTACGCCAACGTACTGGGGTAACGCGATGTCGACGATCGAACACGCTTCCGCCGCCCGCACTGCGCCGGCACCTGCCGGCGGCAGTGCCGCCCCGTCCGCGCGCGTCGCCTGCACGGCCTGCGAAGCCACGCAGGCCGCCGAAGCGCGCCGCGCTCGCCTCTGGCCGACCGGGATCGTCGCCGCATTCGCGTGGGCCGCGCTCGGCGCGCTCACGCAACTGTGGCCGAACCGCATCGTCGGCTTCAGCGACTGGGCGTACACCGACACGTTCGGCACGGCCGCGTGGACGATCGCCGCACTGCTGCTGGCCGCCGCGACGCTCGGCCATCTCGTCCCCGCCACGCGCACGCGGCTCACCCGCGTACGCCCGGCCGGGCCGTGGCTCGTCGCGTTGCCGCTCGTGCTCGCCGCGTGGGAGATCGTCACCGCGAAAACCGGCTGGCTGCCGACGCCGTTCTTCGCGCCGCCGCAGGCGCTGATCGAGGTCTACGTCGACGACTGGCCGCGACTCGCGGGCAGCGCCGGCAATACGCTGAGGCTGCTCGCGCTCGGGTTTGCGTACGGCGTCGCGGTCGGCTTCGCGGTGGGCGTGTCGATCGGCTGGTCGCGCCGGATCGGCTACTGGGTGCATCCGGTGCTGCGCGTGCTCGGCCCCGTGCCGGCCACCGCGCTGCTGCCCCTCACGTTCTACTTCTTCCCGTCGAGCTATTCGGCCGCCGCGTTCCTGATCGCGCTCGCCACCGGCTTCCCGGTCGCGGTGCTCACGTGGTCGGGCGTCGCGAGCGTCAACAAGCAGTACTACGACGTCGCGCGCACGCTCGGCGCGAACGCGCGCTTCCTCGTGCTGCGCGTCGCGATTCCGGCCGCGCTGCCGCACGTGTTCGTCGGCATCTTCATGGGGCTGAGCGCGTCGTTCACGGTGCTGGTCGTCGCGGAAATGATGGGCGTGAAGTCGGGGCTCGGCTGGTACCTGAGCTGGGCGCAGGGCTGGGCGTCGTACGTGAACATGTATGCGGCGCTGATCGTGATGGCGCTGCTGTTTTCCGGGCTGATCGCGCTGCTGTTCGCGGTGCGCGACCGTGTGCTCGCGTGGCAGAAAGGAACCGTCAAATGGTAAGCGCCGCCGTGCTGGACTCCCCCGTTGCCGCCGCACCCGCCGTTACCGCGCCACGCGGCGCGCGCATCGACATTCGCCGCGTGAGCCATGCGTTCGACGGGCCCGGCGGTGCGCTGCCGGTGCTCGACGACGTCACGCTGTCGGTCGCGGCCGGCGAATTCGTCGCGCTGCTCGGCCCGAGCGGTTGCGGAAAATCGACGCTGCTGCGCCTCGTCGCGGGGCTCGACGCGGCACGGCAAGGCCGCATCGCGCAGGACGGCGTGCCGATCGAGCGCCCCGATCCGTCGCGCATCGTCGTATTCCAGGACCCGACGCTGTACCCGTGGCGGCGCGTGCGCGCGAACGTCGCACTCGGCCTCGAAGCGCGCGGCGTGGCGCGCACCGCGCAGCATCGCGTCGACGATGCGCTCGCGCGCGTCGGGCTGCAGGACTTCGCGAACGTGTTCCCGCATCAGCTGTCCGGCGGGATGGCGCAACGCGTCGCGCTCGCCCGCGCGCTCGTCAACGATCCGCGCCTGCTGATTCTCGACGAGCCGCTCGGCAAGCTCGATTCGCTGACGCGGCTCACGATGCAGGCCGAGCTGACCGCGCTGTGGCAACGCGACGGTTTCTCCGCGCTGCTCGTCACGCACGACGTCGAGGAAGCGCTGTTCCTCGCGCAGCGCGTGATCGTGTTCGGTCCCCGCCCGGCACGGATCGTCGCCGAATTGCACGTCGATCTGCCCTACCCGCGCCATCGCGGCGACCCGCGCCTCGCCGAATTGCGCCACGACGCGCTGCGGCATCTCGGACTCGACGCGAGCTGGTAGATGGCGGGTGCCGTTCGACGTCCGGTCGCCGCCCGGCTCTGGCGCGTGCGATGAACGCACCGCTCTTCTCCGACTGGGCGATCGCGTTCCTGCAACTGCTGTATCGCGCGCAAATCGCGCTGGCACGTGTGCTGCACGCGCTCGGCCTGACGGCGGACGCGGACGGTCAGGGCGCGTGGCCATGGGCGCACCGTATCGCGCTCGAAACGCTGCGCATCGATGCCGGACTGACGCGGCAACTCGCGTTCGCGTGCGCAGCGACGGCACTGGCGGTCGTGCTCGCCTGCATCGCGCTCGTTTCGCGCAGGCGGCGTGTCGCCTCCGCGCTCGCCGCGCTGGCCGTCGCGTGGTTCGCGCCGTGGCCGCCTTCGTCGCTGTGGCTCGCGCCGGCCGTGCCGACGAGCTTCCAGCGCGATCCCGCGCCGTTTTCCGTATCGAGCGTGATGCGCGGCGCGCACCTGTATGCGCAACACTGCGCCGCGTGCCATGGCGCGGACGGCCGTGGCGAAGGGCCGCTCGCGGCCACGCTCGCGCACTGGCCGCCGACCTTTGCCGGCACGCTGCTCGCGCGGCGCCTCGACGGCGAACTGTTCTGGCGCGTGCGGCACGGCACACGCGACGAGCACGGCGCGTCGACGATGCCCGGGTTCGCCGCGACACTCGGCCCGCAGGACACGTGGGCCGTGCTCGACTACCTGAAGGCGCTGGCCGCGGGCAGCGGCGCACAGGCGGAAGGCGCATGGCCGGTGCCCGTCCCGCTGCCGGCGCTCGACGTGCGCTGCGGCGACGCCGCGCCGCAACCGCTCGATCGC
>NZ_JAAGPK010000271.1:0-6425 GCF_017104685.1 Burkholderia sp. Tr-20355
CCGACGGGCGCGGTCGCGAGGCCGGCCTTGCCGGCCGTGTAGCCCATCACGGTCTGCAGCCACAGCGGGAAGATCACGACCGAGCCGAAGAACGCCATGAAGCCGAACGAGATGATCAGCGCACCGACGTCGATCCGGCCGGCCAGCGCCGCATCGGTATCGTGCGGATCGCCGACGAGCGTCACATCGATCTCGAGCCCCGTACTCAGGTAATGCAGGTTGATCGCCGCCGCCTGCAGCCCGCGCTGCGCGAGCGCGGCCTCGAGCCGTGCCGCGATCTCGCCGCGCGGCGGCAGCGCGAGCGCCGGACGGCGCGCCGCGTCGTTCTCCGGATCGACATGGATCAGCGCGTCGAGCACGCGCGGGTCGGACAGCACACGCGCACGCGCGGTTTCGGCAATGTAGTGCCCTTCGGATACGGAAATCTTCGGATCGACGAGGATGTGCGCGTCGACGAGCGCGGCATCGCCCATCTTGCGCGTGCGCAGGTCGTGCACGTCGCGTACGCCGGGCGTCGCCGCGAGCAGCGCGCGGATCTCGGCCGTATCGCCCATATCGAGCGCGCGGTCGGACAGGTCCTGCAGCGCGTCATAGCCGAACGTCCAGCCCATCCGCGCGACCATGAAGCCGACGATCGCGGCCGCGATCGGGTCGAGCAGCTTCACGCCGGCCAGGCTGCCGACGATGCCGATCGCGACGACCAGCGACGAGGCGGCATCCGAACGCGCATGCCATGCATTCGCGACGAGCATCGCCGAACGCACGCGCCGCGCCTCGCGCAGCATGTAGCGAAACAGCGCCTCTTTCGACACGAGTACCGTCAGCGCCACGACCAGCGCGGAAAAATGGACGGCGGGGATATTGTCGAGATTGACGAGGCGGTCGCCGGCGCGCCAGAGCATGCCGATCCCGACCGCGATCAGGATCGCGCCGAGAAACAATGATGCGACCGTCTCGTAGCGGCTATGACCGTAATTGTGGTCGGCATCGGGCGATGCGCCACTATGACGATTCGCAACCAGCACGACAAAATCCGAGATCAAATCGGATATCGAATGCACACCGTCGGCAATCAACGCCTGCGAATGCGCAATCGTACCGACGACGATCTGAAATGTGGCGAGCACCACATTCAGCACAATACTGACGAGCGTGCTCTTGCGCGCAACCGTGTGCTTATCTGCGCTCTGCGCGTCGCCGGAAAACGTGGACATGAAATATGAGATATCGGTGTGCGATACGCAATTCTATCAAACGCGCGTCGCGAACCCGCTCAATACCCGAAAATTTCTTATTCAAATCAATCGCTTATACGAACGTGTCGCATTTTCATTCACATGGCGATTATTACATTTTCATGACAATGTTTGCAGGGCGGCTGCGTCCGGAAACAAAAAAGCCGCGCTCCTGAACGGACACGCGGCTCTTTCGAAGCGCAGACGACTTAAACAAACGTTTAAATCGCAAACTGTTCGCGGTTCTTGCCTGCAATCCAGCGCGGCGGCTTGCCACGGCCCGACCACGTCGCGCCCGTTTCCGGATCGCGGTACTTCGCGGCCACGCCTGCGCGCGGACGGCCAACCTTGCCTGCCTTCGCGCGGCTGAGACCGAGTTCGGCGAGCGAAAAGCCGTAGTCGGCAATTTTCTGCTTCACGTCATTCAGCACTTCAGCGTATTCACGCGACTTCGCTTCTTCGATTTGCTTCTCCAGCTTCTCCCGCTGGGCCAGCAGGTCCTTGTAAGAAGACATAGTTTCCCTTTCTATCTGACTAATGGCGCCGGTCTGCAGCCAGCTCACCATTCATGAAATATATGTGCCTCGGATTTTCGAAGGCAGAGATTAGCACAAAAAAGATTTGATAGAAGCGAGATTCACGAAAATCCCGAGATCAATTGTAATTCGCGCATGTCATTTTGACCGGCCGCGGCCTTTTCTCAAATTTTTACGTCTCCGTACAGAGATTAGGACATTAGCGATTGCCTATTCGGACTATCAACATACGCAATTACCCTGTATTCGGGAAAATAGAAGCTTTCATCGGACGACAGCTTTGCGAAAACCACATGACGCGGTTTGCTAAACGGACAAATCACTGACCCGCGACGTCACGTCACACCGCGTGCGCATGCCGTCAGCCGGTCGCGCAGCGCGCCGAGATCGGCCGACGGCGCATCGAAGGGCGTACGCACCCGGCGGCCGTCGTATCGCCAGTCGGCGCCGTGGCAATCGACGCCGAGCAGGTCGAGCCCGTCGCGGCGCGCCTCGCCCGTCTCGTAGGCGTTCCACAGCGCCTGCTCGTCGTCGAACGCGAGCGGCGGCCGTGCATCGAGATGCGGGCCGTCGACCCAGCCCATCCGCCCGAAACCGCCGATATAGCGCAGCCGCTCGATCTCGAGCGCCCAGAACGCGAAATCGCCGAGTGCGAGATAGCGCGCGGCGTCCGGCTCGTAGCGCAGGTAGCGCGCGGCGACATGCGGATCGTCGCCGAGCGGCACGAACCGGCCGAGCAGCGTCGCACGCTCGGCGTTCAGCACGTCGCCATCCGGCGCGTCGACGACCAGGAAGCCCGCGCGCGGATCGGCGGCGAGATTGCGCGTGTGCTCGGCCAGGCCGCTGACGAGGATCACGGGCCGATGGCTTGCATCGGGTGCAAACGGGACGACCGTCGGATACGGGAAACCCTGTGGTTCGCGCGTATGAGTGGCGAGCGTGCCGAGCGCGCAACGGTGCAGCAAATGCAGCGCGAGGGCGGGATCGATGTTCAAGAGGACTCCTGCGGTCGAAGGGCGGCGCGTCGTTCATGCCGCATACGATTCGATGTTACCCGCCGGCGCGACGCGCCGCGCATCGACCGAATGACCAATGCGGCCCGGCCGTCCGATCGTCGGCCGAACGGCAGTGCCCGGCACGATCGTAAGCGGTTCGATAGAATCGGACGATTCCGACGGACGCCGCGTGCGTCCGCGCATTTCTCCTGGCGAGCCTTTCCGTGTCCGAATCCTCCTCCCCCGAATCGTCGTCCCCGTTCGCCGCGCCGCCCGACGCGCACCGCGTGCTGCCGCTGCCGGCCCGCCAGCGCGCGCGCACGGCGTCGATGGCGCTGTTCTTCGTCGCCGGCATGATGTACGCGTCCTGGGGCGTGCACGTGCCGACCGTGCGCGACAAGTTCGCGCTGAGCCCCGGCCTGCTGTCGATCGCGCTGTTCGCGGTCGCCGGCGGCTCGATCGCCGCGATGCTGACCATCGCGCGCTGGATCACCCGCGTCGGCTCGCGCACCGCGTGCCTCGCCGGCGGGCTCGTGATGTCCGCGTGCGCGGCGCTGATCCTCGTCGTGCCCGACTACTGGATGCTACTCGCGGTGCTCGCGCTGTTCGGCTTCTCGATGGCCACGCTCGACGTCGCGATGAACGCCGAGGCGAGCGCGGTCGAGATCGCGCTCGGCAAGCCGATCATGTCGTCGCTGCACGGGATGTTCAGCATCGGCGGGATGGCGGGCGCGGCCGCCGGCGGCGCGCTGCTGTCGGCGGGCATGGCGCCGGCCGTGCACCTCGCACTCGCGGCGGCCGTGAGCGCGGCGGTGCTCGTGGCCGCCAGCCCGGCCGTGCTGCCGCACGTGCCGCACCACGAACACGCGCACGGCGGCGGCAACCGCTGGCGCTCGCCCGCGTTGTGGATGCTCGGCGGCATCGCGCTGATCGCACTGGTCGCCGAAGGCGCGATGTACGACTGGGCGACGGTCTACATGCGCGACGTCGTCGCGGCGAGCCCCGCGCTCGCGAGCGCCGCGTATGCCGCGTTCTCGGGCGGGATGGCCGTCGCGCGCTTCGCGGGCGACGCCGTGCGTGCGCGCTTCGGCGCGCCGCAGCTCGTATTCGCGAGCGCGTCGCTCGCATGCGCGGGGATGATCGGTGCGCTGCTGCTGCCGAATCCGGCCGCGGTGCTGACCGGCTTCACGCTGATGGGCCTCGGCCTCGCGAACATGATGCCCGTGCTGTTCGCGGCCGCCGCGCGCGTGAAGGGCATCCACGCGGCCGAAGGGCTCGCGCACGTGGCGGGGCTCGCGTATTTCGGACTGCTGTTCGGTCCGGTCGTGATCGGTGCGGTCACGCAGGCCGCGAACCTGACGATCGGCCTGTCGGTCGTCGCGCTGTGCGCGGCACTCGTCGCGCTCGTCGCGCCGAGGGTGCTCGCCCATCTGAAGATCTGACGGTACGACGCACACCGCGCCGAACAGCCCAAAGAAAACCAAAAGAAAACGCGCATGCGTTGCCGCATGCGCGTTTTCACCCCTTCTGTTGACCGCTTGTCGCGTTACATCTTCACTTCGTCGAGCAGCGACTTCTTGCCGCCCTTGTAGTTGTACAGCGAGATCACGCCGTGCTGCAGGTCGCCCTTCGAGTCGAAGGTCGTCGTGCCGATCACGCCCGAGTAGTTCGTCGTCGGCATCGCCGCGAGGATCTTCGCCGGGTCCGTCGAGTTCGCGCGCTTCATCGCGTCGACGATGATGTACACGGCGTCATACGTGAACGGTGCGTAGATCTGGATCGGCTGGCCGAAGCGCTTCTCGTACTTCGCCTTGAACGCCGCGCCGCCCGCCATCTTCTCGAGCGAGGCACCGGCTTCCGAGCACACCACGTTGTCGGTCGCATCGCCGGCCAGGTCGGCCAGCTTTTCCGTGCACACGCCGTCGCCCGCGAAGATCTTCGCGCGCAGGCCGAGCTGCTTCGCTTGTTTCGCGAACGGGCCGCCGGTGGCGTCCATGCCGCCGTACATGATCGCGTCGGGGTTCTCGCCCTTGATCTTGGTCAGAATCGCGCGGAAGTCGACCGCCTTGTCGTTCGTCGCGTCATGCGACATCACCTTCAGGCCGAGCGCCTTCGCCTTCTTCTCGAACTCGTTCGCGAGACCCTGGCCGTATGCGGTCGAATCGTCGACCACCGCCACGCTCTTGATGCCCTTCGAGTGCGCGTAGTTCGCCAGTGCCGGGCCCTGTTGCGCATCGGTCGCGACCACGCGGTACGTGGTCTTGAAGCCTTGCTGCGTATAGGCCGGGTTGGTCGCCGACGGCGAGATCTGCACGATGCCCGCATCGCTGTAGATCTTCGAGGCCGGGATCGACGTACCCGAGTTCAGGTGGCCGACCACGGCGACGACCTTGTCGTCGACGAGCTTCTGCGCAACCTGCGTGGCCTGCCGCGGGTCGGCCGCGTCATCCTGCGGGTCGAGTTGCAGCGTGATCTTCTGGCCGCCGATCGTGAGACCCTTCGCGTTGATCTCCTCGACTGCGAGACGCGCACCGTTTTCGTTGTCCTTGCCCAGGTGTGCAATGCCGCCCGTCAACGGCGCGACGTGGCCGATCTTGACGACTTGATCGGCGGACGCGTTGCTTGCAGCTGCAGCGCACAGCATTGCTGCGGCGGTGATCGGCAACAGCTTTTGCATCTTGATATTCATGTAAGTCTCCAGTTCGGTCCCAATAAACGCCATCGCCCGGTGCCCCGCTGCCATCCCTGTGTTTGCAATCACTGGACGATTCGCCGGATGCATCGTTCATGCACTTGGCCTCAAGCACGTGAAAACAGCCGCTTTTAGCAGCCGCCCCCGTCCGTACTTGCGCGCAAGTGTAGGCGATCAAATTAATTTGTGGGACTTTTTTGGGGTAGTGGTAACACTACCGATATGCGCACTTTGGAAGGGTGACTCGAATATCGCCGCAAGCCCCGCCGGATAAGGGTTTCCGCTAATTTCCGGTAGCTTCCCGACAGATCGATTCAAAAGATTCCCGGGTCATTTCGATTCGGTATTTTGTGCCCGGGATCATTGAATGAAACGCGCGTGACAACACGCGCGCTTCGTCGTCCGGCATGAACCATTCAGGCGGCCGATGCGCGCCATTCGGCATCGAGCGCCGCGACGAGCTGCGACGTCGTCAGCGCATCGCCGCGGCGCCGCGCGAGCGGCGCGCCCTGTCCGGCCCACAGCGACAGGTAGTCGCCGTCGTTCGCGCGCGCGGCGGCCTGACGCAGCGGCTGCGTCAGCGCGTTCTGCACCGGGTACGGCGCGACGTCGGCCACGTGTGCGCCGAGCCGCGCCATCAGCGTGTTGCGCAACCCGCGCGCATGGCGGCCGGTGATCGCACGGGTGACCTGCGTCGACGTATCGGTGCTCGCGAGCAGGCGCGCCTTCCAGTCCGCCGCGATCGCGCTTTCCATGCAGGTGAGGAACGCGGTGCCGAGCTGGGCGCCCTGCGCGCCGAGCGCGAGCGCGGCCGCGATCCCGCGGCCGTCCATGATGCCGCCCGCGGCGAGCACGGGCAGGCCGGTCGCGTCGACGAGCTGCGGCACGAGCGCGAGCGTGCCGATCAGCGCATCGTCGGCGGAACCGATGAACGTGCCGCGATGGCCGCCCGCCTCGGCGCCCTGCG
>NZ_JAAGPK010000272.1:0-6226 GCF_017104685.1 Burkholderia sp. Tr-20355
TCCGCGGCGGCGGTGACGACGGCCGGCACGATCGGCTTCGTCGGCCTCGTCGTGCCGCATGCGCTGCGGCTCGCGTTCGGCAACGACCAGCGGATGCTGCTGCCGGCCGCGATGCTCGCGGGCGGCAGCGGCGTGATGGCGGCCGACCTGCTCGCGCGCACCGCGATCGCGCCCGCGCAGTTGCCGGTCGGCGTGATGACCGCGTTGATCGGCGTGCCGGTGTTCCTATGGATGTTGTTGAGGAGGCCGATGCGATGACGGATGCCGCACTGCACGCGGGCGGCGGCGAGCTGCGCTGCATGGCCGTCGACCTGACGCTGAAGGCTGGCGCACGCACGTTGCTCGACGGGTTCACGCAGGCGTTTCGGCCCGGCGAGATCTGGTGCGTCGCGGGGCCGAACGGCGCCGGCAAGACGACGCTGCTCGCGACGCTCGCGGGGTTGCAGCCGCCGGCCGGCGGACAGGTCGAGATCGACGGCCGGCCGCTGGTCGCGTGGCCGCCCGGGCCCCTCGCGCAGCGTCGCGCGCTGATGCCGCAGCAGCTGCACGACGCGTTCAGCGCGACGGTGCTCGACACGGTGCTGCTTCACCGCTATCCGTATCTCGGCGGCTGGGGCTGGGAGCGCGACGGCGATCGCGCGGCCGCGTACGACGCAC
The DNA here is from genome assembly GCF_017104685.1 of Burkholderia sp. Tr-20355. Taxonomy (NCBI): domain Bacteria; kingdom Pseudomonadati; phylum Pseudomonadota; class Betaproteobacteria; order Burkholderiales; family Burkholderiaceae; genus Burkholderia; species Burkholderia sp. Tr-20355. The sequence goes on from NZ_JAAGPK010000272.1 coordinate 658, forward strand.
TCGCGACGTTCGATCTGACCGCACTCGCGTCGCGCGATGTGTTGTCGCTGTCGGGCGGCGAGCGGCAGCGGGTCGCGCTGGCCGCGACGCTGTGCCAGGATGCGCCGCTGATGCTGCTCGACGAACCGCTCGCGCATCTCGACCTGCATCACCAGATCGACTGCCTGACCGCGCTGGGCGCATGGCTCGACCGGCGCCCGCGCACGGTGCTGTTTTCGTGCCACGACCTGAATCTCGCGCGGCGTTTCGCGACGCACGCGTTGCTGCTCGACGGCCGCGGCCGTGCGTCGGCCGGCCCCGTGCACGACGTGCTGACGCCCGAACGCGCGAGCGACGCGTTCGGCTATCCGCTCGTGCTGATCCGCGAGAACGGCCGCGATGCGTTGCTGCCGGCATGGCCTGCGCGACCATGACCTTTCCTTTTCCGATTCCTCCGATGCGCGGCGCGTGCCGCGCCAACGACACGGCTTCCCGATGACGACTTCGACCCCCTTCCCGCCCGCGATCGCGCCGCTCGACGACGCGCTGCGCACGCGCCTGCAGCATGTGATCGACCACAAGACCAAGCCGCCGGGCAGCCTCGGCCAGCTCGAGGCGCTCGCGCTGCAGATCGGTCTGATCCAGCATACCGAGCGACCGGTCGTGCAGCGCCCCGTGACGATCGTGTTCGCCGGCGATCACGGGATCGCCGCCGAGGGTGTCAGCCCTTATCCGCAGGCGGTGACCGCGCAGATGGTCGCGAATTTCCTGGCCGGCGGCGCGGCGATCAACGCGTTCTCGGGCGTCGCGCAGAGCGCGCTCGAGATCGTCGATGCGGGCGTCGCGTCGCCGTTGCCGCTGTCGGACCGGCTGGTGTCGCTGCCGGTCGCGCGCGGCACGCGCAACTTCGCGGCGGAGCCGGCGATGTCGCGCGACGAGGCGATGACGGCGCTCTCCGCCGGCGCGGCGCGCGTGCGCCTGCATGCATCGCTCGGCACGAACGTGATCGGCTTCGGCGAGATGGGGATCGCGAACACGTCGTCGGCCGCGTGCCTGATGAGCCGCCTCCTCGACGTGCCGGTCGACGCATGCGTCGGACGCGGCACGGGCCTCGACGACCAGGGGCTCGCGCACAAGCGCGCGGTGCTCGGCCGTGCGCTCGTCAAGCATTCGCATGCGATCGCGCCGCTCGACGTGCTCGCGACGTTCGGCGGTTTCGAGATCGCGATGATGACGGGCGCGTATCTCGCGGCCGCGAGCGAGCGGATGACGATTCTCGTCGACGGCTTCATCGCGACGGCCGCGCTGCTCGTCGCCGAACGCATCGTGCCCGGCGTGCGCGACTACTGCGTGTTCTCGCATACGTCGCACGAGGCCGGCCACCGGCGCATGCTCGAGCATTTCGGCGCGAAGCCGCTGCTCGCGCTCGACCTGCGGCTCGGCGAAGGCACGGGGGCGGCGCTCGCGCTGCCGCTCGTGCGCGCGGCGGCGGCGTTCCTCAGCGAGATGGCGAGCTTCGAGTCGGCCGGCGTCGACAATCGTGACGCCTGATCGCGTGGGCGGCGTGCGGGCCGAGCTGCGCTACTTCTTCGTCGCGCTCGGCTATTTCACGCGCGTGCCGGTGCCGCGTTCGATCGGCTACGCGGCCGGCGATCTCGACCAGGCCGCGCGTTATTTCCCGCTCGTCGGCGCGTGCGTCGGCGCGTGGGGCGCGCTCGTCTATCTCGCCGCGCTGCGGGTGCTGCCCCCGTCGATCGCGGTCGGGCTGTCGATGGCCGCGACGCTGCTCGCGACCGGCGCGTTCCACGAGGACGGCCTCGCCGACAGTTGCGATGCGTTCGGCGGCGGCTATACGCGCGACGACGTGCTGCGCATCATGCACGACTCGCGGATCGGCACGTTCGGCGCGGTCGCGCTCGTGATCACGCTCGGCCTGAAATGGCAGGCGCTTGCGTCGATGCTGCCGCTGCGCGCCGCATGGACGATGATCGCCGCGCATGCGGCGAGCCGCGCGGCGGCCGTGAGCCTGCTGATGACGCTCGACTATGTGCGGCCCGAAGGCAAGGCGAAGCCGGTCGCGCAGCGGATGGGCGGTCGCGCGGCGTGCGTCGCGGCGGTATTCGGATTGCCCTGGCTGTTCTGGCCCGACTGGCGCATGGGCGTTGCCGTGTGCGCGGCGCTCGTGCTGGTGCGCGCATGGGCAGCCCGCTATTTCGTGAAGCGGATCGGCGGTTATACGGGCGACTGTCTCGGCTTCGCGCAGCAACTGTGCGAACTGGCGATCTATCTCGTGGTGCTCGGATGGACGTCGTCCTGATCCGTCATCCGGCCGTCGATATCGAGCCGGGCATCTGCTACGGGCGCAGCGACGTGCCGCTCGCCGCGCCGGCCGACGCCGGCGCGCGGGCCGTGCGTGCGCATCTGTCGGCGCTCGGCGCGCCGTCGCCCCGACAGGTCTGGACGAGCCCGTTGACGCGCTGCGTATCGGTTGCCGAGCGGCTCGCGCAGGTGTTCGACGTGCCGCTGCGGTGCGATGCCGACTGGCAGGAGATGGATTTCGGCGCGTGGGAAATGCAGCGCTGGGACGATATCGATCGCGCGGCGCTCGATGCATGGGCGGCCGACCTGATGCATGCGTGTGCGCACGGCGGCGAAAGCGTCGCGCGGCTCGTCGAACGGGTGGCACGGCGGGCCGATGCGCTTGCGCGGTTCGACGAACCGCAATGGGTCGTCACGCATGCGGGCGTGATCCGCGCGTTCGCGTCTCACGTATTGCGGGTCCCCCTCGAGACGCTGCTGTCGCGGCCGGTGCCGACGGGCGGAGGTGTCTGGCTGCGAGCGGACCACGGCGCGCGAGCATGGGAAGTCATGCACTGGAGCGCATAGGCGCGCAATGCGCCGGCGGCGCGTGACTCAGCGCGCCGGCCGCCGCGCCCGCGCGGCATCGAGATCCTCGCACAGCGCGGCCGCGCCCTGTGCGATCCGCGGCGACGGCCGCGTCAGCAGATCGCCGTCGATCGCGAACAGGTTGTTGCGCGTCACGGCCGTCAGCGCGGGCCACGCGCGCCAGCGCGCCAGGCTCGGCAGCGGTTCGTTCGAACGGGTCGCGCCGGCGCTCGTCGTCACGATCGCTTCCGGATTGGCCGCGAGCACGGCCTCGTCGGTGACGGTCGGTGCGAGCGGCTTGAGCGACGCGAACACGTTGCGGCCGCCGCATAGCTCGATCACCTCGTTGATCAGGTGTGTGCCGTTGAGCGTCGTCAGCGGCCGGTCCCAGACCTGGAAGAACATCGTGACGGGCGCGCGCGCCGCGTAGCGTGTGCGCAGTGCCGCGATGTCGCGCGTATAGGCGGCCGCGGCGACATCGGCCGCCGGCTGCGTGCCGAGCAGCGTGCCGAGCCTGCGCAGCGACGACGACACGTCGTCGAGATGCTTCGGTTCACTGAAGAACAGCGGGATATGCAGCGCACGCAGCGCGTCGGTCTGCCGCTCGGCGTTGCCGTGCCGCCAGACGACGATCAGGTCGGGTTTGAGCGCGGCGATCCGTTCGAGGTCGAGCGCCTTGTTGTCGCCGACGCGCGGCACCGCTTGCGCGGCGGGCGGATAGTCGCTGTACGTGACGGTGCCGACGAGCTTCGCTCCACCGCCGGCTGCGTAGACGAGTTCGGTCGCGTGTGGCGCGAGGCTGATCACGCGTTGCGCGGCGGCCGGCAGCGTCACGGTGTTGCCGGCATCGTCGCGTGTGGAGACATCGGCGCGGACGAGCGGCGCGTGCGCAAGCGCGGCCAGCATCGCGACCGGCGCCAGGCGGCGAAACCTGCGCGGGCTCATGCGGGTGCCCGTTGCAGCAGCGGCACGCAGTGCGCGAGCGCGTCGCCGAGGCGCCGCCATTCGGCTTCGCTGCCCGGCAGGCCGACGCGTAGGCTCGACGGTGCCGGGAAGTGCCGCGTCCAGATGCCATGCGCCGCGAGCGCCGCGTGCAGTGCCGCGGCGCGCGGGTCGTCGGTCCAGCTGAAGAGCGGCGTTGCACGAACCGCGAAGCCGTGTGCGCGCAGCAGCGCGGCCAGTCGTTCGCCGTCGGCCGCGAGCCGTTCGCGGGCGGCAGCCTGCCACGCGCGATCGTCGAACGCCGCGGTCACGGCATGACGTGCAGGACCGCCGACCGTCCACGCGCCGAGCATGTCGCGCAGCGCGGCGATCCGTTCCGGGCTCGCGAGCACGAAGCCCGCGCGGATGCCGGCGAGCCCGTAGAACTTGCCGACCGAGCGCAGCACGACGAGCCCCGGGCGATCGACCTGCGGCGCGAGCGATTGCGACGCACCCGTATCGGCGAACGCCTCGTCGACGATCAGCGTGCCGCCGCGTGCCGCCAGTTGCGCATGCCAGCCGAGCAGGCGCTCCGCCGGCACGAATTCGGCGGTCGGATTGTTCGGATTCCCGACCATGACGTGGCGCAGCGTTGCCGGCAGCGTATCGGTGCCGATGTCGAGGGGCACGACGCGATGGCCGTGCCGCGCGAAGGCAGGCGCGTATTCGCCGTACGCGAGCGCCGCGACACCGGCGTCGCCGGCCGGCAGCAACGCGGGCAACGCGCGGATCGCGGCCTGGCTGCCGGCGACCGGCAGCACGTGTGCGGGATCGGGTGCGTGGTAGTACCGCGCGGCGCAAGCCGCGAGGCCGTCGCCGTCGTCGGGCAGCCGCCGCCATGCGTCGGCCGGAACCGGCGGCACCGGATAGCCGACCGGATTGATGCCGGTCGACAGGTCGAGCCAGGCGTCGTACGGAACGCCGTGGCGGCGGGCGGCTTCATGCAGGTTGCCGCCGTGCGCGATGGGGGTATCAGACATGATGGGTGGCCATGGCGAGTGCGCCGCTCGCGACCAGCAGCGCGAGCCACAGGGCAAGCGTGCGCGTGACGAGCGACAGCGCGGCGACGATGTGAAGGGCGGTGGCCGAGGCGCCCGTGCCGAGCGCCGGGCGATCCTCGATCTCGCCGTGATAGACGGCCGGACCGCCGAGCTGCACGTTCAGGCTGCCGGCGCCCGCTGCCATCACGGGGCCCGCGTTCGGGCTGTCCCAGTGACGCGCCTGCGTGCGCCAGCAGTGCCATGCGGCGGCCGTGTCGCCGAGCAGTGCGTAGCTCGCGGCCGTGAGGCGGGCGGGCAGCCAGTTCAGCGCGTCGTCGAGACGCGCGGCGGCCCAGCCGAAGGTCAGGAAGCGCGGCGTGCGGTAGCCCCACATCGCGTCGAGCGTGTTCGCGAGCCGGAACAGCAGCGCGCCGGGACCGCCCGCGACGACGAACCAGAAGAGCGCGCCGAAGATCGCGTCGTTGCCGTTCTCGAGCGCCGATTCGACGGCCGCGCGCGACAGCGCGCCTTCGTCCGCGTCGCTCGTGTCGCGCGACACGATGCGGGCGGTCAGCGTGCGGGCGGCGGCGAGGTCGTGCCGCAGCAGCGCGGCGGCGATCGGCGCGACATGGTCGGCGAGGCTCTTCGCGCCGAGCGCGAACCACAACAGCGCGACGTGCAGCGCGGCCGCGAACGGCCACGGCAGCACGGTGACGAGCCATGCCGCGACGGCCACCGGCGGC
>NZ_JAAGPK010000273.1:0-6037 GCF_017104685.1 Burkholderia sp. Tr-20355
TGCCCGCGCGACGAACGTGCGCTGGCCGAGCACCTTGCCGTCGAGCGTCAGCGTCGCGCGCGCGGTCACCGCGCCGTGGCTCTGCGACTGCCCGTCGAACACCTGTTCGAATTCGTTCAGGTCGACCTTGAGGGTCGGCGCGCGCACGCCGTCGGCCCCCTCGAGCACCGCGCCGCGCGACGACAGCGCGCCGCGCAGCCGCTGCGTGAGCAGTTGCGCGGGCGGCGCGGTCCAGCGGCTGTCACGATAGGCGGCCACGTGCTGCGCATCCGCGTAGGCAAGGCGGTACGCGAACTTGTCCGAGTCGAGCGCGTCGGGCGCGACGACGTCGAGCACCTTCAGCGCGGGGCCCGAACCGGCCGTCACGACCGACGACGGTGGCCCGAGGTCGTAGCGAACATTCGACAGCACCGCGCTGTTGCCGGCGCAGCCGGCCACCAGCGCGAGCGTCAGCACGGCAAGCGCGGCCGCGGCGGGACGCAGCGCGCGGTCAAGGATTCGTGGCATGGCATGTTCCTGCATGAGGTTTCCGGTTTCGATGGGCGTCATGGCCCGGCCGTTTCCGGCCGGACGGTCGATGGATGCGCGCTTCATTTCCCGGCGGTCGCACCGGGCCAGACGAAGCCTGCTTCGCCGGGCCCCGGCGCCGCGCCGGGCGAACCGAACAACAGACTGCGCGGGTTGCGGCCGAGTTCACCGGCCACGTCCTTCAATTGCCGCGACGCGTCGCCGACGCTGCCGGCCAGCGAATTGAAGCGCGGCAGCGTGTCGTACTGCACGCGCGCGTTCAGGTCGTTCAGCGCGACGCCGACCTGCTCGGCGGCCGTACCGGCCTTGTTCAGGTTCGACACGAGCGGCCCGTTCGGCTGCAGCAGCGTGTTCGCCGACGCCATCGCGCGATTCACCTCGTGCATCGTCTCCGGCAGCGCGGTAACCGCCGGACCGAGCTGCTTCGTCAGCGTCGCCGCGCCGTCGGCCGCGTGCTGCAGGCTCTCTGCCGTCGCACGCAACTGCTCGCGCATCTCGGGCGACATCAGCGCGTTCGCGCTCTTGGCCGCCAGCTCGAGCTGGCGCAGCAGCACGTCGCCGCGCTCCTGGATCTGGTCGAACAGGCTCGGCCGCATCGGGATCTGCGCGATCGACTTCGCCGACGACGGCAGCGGCGCCAGGTCGCGCCCCGTATCCTCGAGCTGCACGAACGCGATGCCCGTCACTCCCTGGAAGCCGAGGCTGCCGTAGGTCGACTGCGTGATCGGCGCGTCGTGGTCGACGAGGATGCGGATCCGGATCTGGCCCGGATGCGTGCGGTCGAAACCGATCGACTGCACCTTGCCGACGTCGAGGCCGCGAAAACGCACGGCCGCGTCCGGGAACAGCCCCGTCACATTGGTGCGCGCGAGCAGGTCGTACGGCACGCGAACGGTGCGGTCGACGTTGAACCAGAACACGGTGCCCGCGATCGCGAGCGTCAGCGCGATCGTGAACAGGCCGGCCCAGAACGCATGTGATTTGTTTTCCATCAGAGGGTTCCTTGTCCTTGCCTGTTACAGCTCGACGCTCGACAGCGCCGGTTCGAGGGCCGCCTTCGGCAGCTTCGCGCGCCGCTCGGGCGGCAGCGCCTGCAATGCGCGGCGCCCGCGCAGCCCCAGGAAATATTCGTGAATGAACGGATGGTCGACGTTCGCGGCCTCCTCGACAGGCGCGGCGACCAGCACCTTGCGGTCGGCCAGCACCGCGACGCGGGTCGACAGCGCGACCATCGTGTCGAGATCGTGCGTCACCATCACGACGGTCAGCCCCAGCGTGCGGTGCAGCGTCGCGATCAGTTCGACGAATTCGTCCGACGCCTGCGGATCGAGGCCGGCCGTCGGCTCGTCGAGGAACAGCAGCTCGGGCTCGAGCGCGATCGCGCGCGCGATGCCGACCCGCTTCACCATCCCGCCCGACAGCGCGGCCGGCATCTTCGACGCGTGCTTGCACGGCAGGCCGACCATCTCGAGCTTCAGCATCACGATGTCGTGCAGCAGGTCCGGCGGCACGCGGCCAAGCTCGCGCAGCGGCTGCGCGACGTTGTCGAACACCGTCATCGACGAGAACAGCGCGCCCTGCTGGAACAGCATCCCCGAGCGCGTGCGCATCATCCGCGCGCTCGCGTCGTCGATCGTCGCCGTATCCTCGCCGAATACCTTGATCGTGCCCGACGTCGGCCGCTCGAGGCCGAGGATCTGCCGCACGAGCGTCGTCTTGCCGGAGCCCGAGCCGCCGACGATCGACACGATCTCGCCGCGCCGCACGTCGAAGTCGAGCTTCTGGTGAATGATGTTGCGCCCGTAGCGCTTGGTCAGGTTGCGCACCTCGATCACGAGGTCGCCGGCGTCGGCCTCCCCGGCCGGCCGCGGGCCGACCGACCCGGCGCCGATGGCCGCCGCATGCGCGGTCGTTTCGTTCGATGCGTTCATCCGAGCCCCACGTTCTGGAACAGGATCGCGAACACCGCGTCGGCAAGGATCACGACCGTGATCGACGACACGACCGACGTGGTCGTGCCTTCGCCGAGGCTCTGCGAGTTCGCCTTGATCCGGAAGCCGAAATGGCACGCGACCAGTGCGATCAGCATGCCGAACACGACGCCCTTGCCGACGCCGATGTACAGGTTCGCGATCGGCACGACGCCCGGCAGCGAGCGCACGAAATAGTTGACGTCGATCCCGAGCACGAGCTTCGCGGCCAGCGCGCCGCCCGTCAGCGCGATGATGTTGGTCCACATCACGAGCAGCGGCATCGCGATGCCGAGCGCGAGCACGCGCGGCAGGATCAGCCGCAGCCCGTGCGGGATGCCCATCACGCGCATCGCGTCGAGCTCCTCGGTCACGCGCATCACGCCGATCTGCGCGGTGATCGCCGAGCCGGAGCGGCCCGCGACGAGGATCGCCGACAGCACGGGGCCGAGCTCGCGGATCACCGACAGCCCGAGGATGTTCACGATGTAGCGGTTCGCGCCGAACATCTGCAGCTGCTGCGCGGACAGGTAGCTGAGCACGATGCCGATCAGGAACGCGACGAGCGCGGTGATCGGCAGCGCCTGCGCGCCGGCGCTGTAGATGTTCGCCGAGGTTTCCTTCCACGGCATCGTCCGCGGGCGGCGCAGCACCGACAGCGCATCGAGGATCACGAGGCCGAACATCGCGATGCCGCCCTGCAGGTGCTCGCCGAACGCGAAGATCGCCTGGCCGAGCCGCGTGACGGGATCGACGCGCACGAGCCGCTCCGGCGCCTCGCGGCCGCTGTCGAGCCGTTCGATGCGCTCGAAGATCGTGCGCTGCGTGGCGCTCAGCGCGACGCCGGCCGGCAGCTTGCGCCCCCATACGCGCCACAGCGCCTGGCCGCCGACGTGGTCGAGCCGCTCGATGCCGGACAGATCCCATTCGCTCACGCGGCCGGTGGCGATGCCCGCGATGCGGCGCGCCACGGCGCCGCGATTGCGCGCGAGCGCGAGCGCGGTCCACTGGCCGTACAGGCGCACCGTCTGGCCCTGGCCGCCGGCGTCGACCGAGAGGCCGGGAGGAGTCTCGAAGTCCAAGGGCAGGTTGTTTGCAAAAGGATGACAGCGGCCATTGTAGCGAACCGCCCGATGCCGCGACGTGACGATTTCCGCGACCGCACCGGGCGGGGGCGCCCCGCCGCGGCCGCCCGGTCCGGGCCAGCCCGGCGCCGCCTTCTGCCGCGGCCCGATGCCGGCCGCCGGTTGGCGGTTGACCGCTGCCGGCGTCGCGACCTTTCATTCTTCCGTCACGTTTCCTTTCGATACTCTCTCGCGCCGCACATCAGGCCGTCGGCGCGCCGCGCCGCCATTCGCTGCATCCCTCGCGTTTCATAAAACAGAACACCGAACAGGACAACCGATGCGCTTCCCCCCGTTTTCCCGCCGCCACGTACCGGCCGCCGCCGCGCTCGCCAGCCTCGCCTTCGCCCTCGCCGGCTGCGGCGGCGACGACGTCACCGCCACGCAACCGTCACAGCCGCAGGCCCAGACGCCCGTCGGTACGACGGCCACGCTCGCGCTGCTCGAGACGACCGACCTGCACACCAACGTGCTGTCATACGACTATTTCAAGCTCGCCGCCGACAATTCGCTCGGTTTCGAGCGCGTGTCGACGCTGATCGCGCAGGCGCGCAAGCAGTACCCGAACACGCTGCTGCTCGACAACGGCGACACGATCCAGGGCACCGCGCTGTCGGACTACCAGGCGCTCGTGAAGCCGATCGGCTGCGACCAGACGCTCGCGATCTACAAGGTGATGAACGCCGCCAAATTCGACGGCGGCGGAATCGGCAACCACGAGTTCAACTACGGGCTGCCGTACCTGTCGCAGGTGACCGGCAACACGTTCGAGGTCGACGGCCTGCCCGCGCCGGCCCAGCAGAAGAAGTGCGCGGGCCCGACCTTCCCGCAGGTGCTCGCGAACGTGATCAGCGCGAAGACCAACGCGCCGCTGTTCACGCCGTACACGATCCTGACGCGGACGGTGACGGCCACGACGCCGGACGGCAGGACGGTCAGCGCGCCCGTGAAGATCGGCATCATCGGCTTCACACCGCCCGCGATCATGAACTGGGACAAGCGCTGGCTCGACGGCAAGGTCTACACGACCGGCCTGAAGGAAGCCGCCGAGAAGTACATTCCGGAAATGCGCGCGAAGGGCGCCGATCTCGTCGTCGCGATCTCGCACGGCGGCCTCGACAATTCCGCGTACTCGCCGACGATGGAAAACGGCAGTTGGTGGCTGTCGAAGGTGACGGGCATCGACGCGATGCTGATCGGCCACTCGCACCAGGTGTTCCCGGACGCGAACAGCACCGTGTCGCAGTTCAACCTGCCGGGCGTCGACAAGGTCAAGGGCACCGTCAACGGCGTGCCGACCGTGATGGCCAACTACTGGGGCAAGCACCTCGGCGTGATCAAGCTCGGCCTGAAGTTCGACGGCAAGACATGGAGCGTCGACCCGTCGCAGACGACCGTCGAGGCGCGGTCGATCCAGAATGCCGACAAGAGCTACGTCGCGCCCGATCCGTCGGTGTCCGCCGCGATCGCCGCCGAGCACCAGGCGACGATCGACTACGTGAAGACGCCGATCGGCTCGACCGACTACCGGATGAACTCGTACTTCGCGGATGTCGGCGATCCGGGCGCGATCCAGATCGTCAACGAGGCGCAGGCCGACTACGTGAAGACCTACGTGCAGGCGAACCTGCCGCAGTACGCGTCGCTGCCGGTGCTGTCGGTCAGCGCGCCGTTCAAGAGCGGCTTCGGCGGCGGCACCGACTACACCGATGTCGCGCCGGGCGCGCTCGCGATCAACAACGCGGCCGACCTGTACCTGTATCCGAACACCGTGTACGCGGTGAAGGTGAGCGGCGCCGACGTGAAGAACTGGCTCGAGACGGCCGCGAAGCGCTTCAACCGGATCGACCCGACCAAGGCGACCGTGCAGCCGCTCGTCAGCACCTTCCCCGGCTACAACTTCGACATGTTCACGTCGGCCGACCTCGCGTATGAAATCGACGTCACGCAGGCCGTCGGCAGCCGCATCAAGAACCTGACGTACAAGGGCGCGCCGATCGATCCGAACGCGCAGTTCATCGTCGCGACCAACAACTACCGCGCGAGCGGCGGCGGCAACTTCCCGGGCCTCGACGGCAGCAAGACGATCTTCGCGTCGCCCGACGCGAACCGCGACGTGCTGATCGCGTTCATCAAGAAACGCGCCGCGATCACGCGTGCGGCCGACGGCGCGCAGCGCAGCTGGCGCTTCACGAAGCTCGCGAGCTCGGTCGCGCACGTGCAGTTCGCGTCCGCACCGAACCGCCTGGGCGACGCAGCGGCGGCCGGCCTGACCGGCATCACGCAGGTCGCGGCCGACGACGGCTCGGGCAAGAACCTCGCGACCTACGAGATCGACCTCACGCAATGAGACATCCGATGCAACCGATCCGGACGATGCGGCCTGCCGAAACCGGCGTCGCCGCCGCCGCGCGG
>NZ_JAAGPK010000274.1:0-5912 GCF_017104685.1 Burkholderia sp. Tr-20355
CACGAGATCACCGGCGCGCTCGCGTCGGCCAGTTCGATGCCGTCGTGCTCGCACACGCGCACGAGCGCGCCGGTGATCTCGTGTGCCTCGCTGAACGGCACGCCCGTCAGCGCGAGCCAGTCCGCGACCTCGGTGGCGAGCGTGAAGCCGAGCGGCGCCTGACGGCGCATCTCGTCGACGTTCACGCGCATCGTGCGAATCATCCCCGCCATCGCGGGCAGCACAAGTCCGAGCGTATCGATCGAATCGAACGCGGCGATCTTGTCTTCCGCGAGATCGCGGTTGTACGCGAGCGGCAGCGATTTCAGCGTCGCGAGCAGGCCGGACAGGTTGCCGATCAGGCGCCCCGCCTTGCCGCGCGTCAGCTCCGCGATGTCGGGGTTCTTCTTCTGCGGCATGATCGAGCTGCCGGTCGCGTAGCTGTCGTCGAGTTCCACCCAGCGGAATTGCCGCGACGTCCACAGGATCACTTCTTCCGACAGGCGGGACAGGTTCACGGCCAGCATGCTCGTGACGAACACGAATTCGGCGACGTGATCGCGCGCGGCCACCGCGTCGATCGAGTTCTCGCAGGGTGCGTCGTAACCGAGCTCCCGCGCCGACAGCTCGGGCCGCACGCAGATCGCCGAGCCGGCGAGCGCAGCGGCGCCGAGCGGCGAACGCGCAGTGCGACGGTCCCAGTCGACCAGGCGGTCGGCATCGCGATACAGCGCCTGCGCGTGCGCGAGCAACTGATGCCCGAACACGATCGGCTGCGCGGGCTGCAGATGAGTGAAGCCGGCGGTCACGGTGTCGACGTGCCGGCTCGCCTGGCCGACCAGCGCATCCTGCAGGTCGAGCACGCCGCGCACGAGCCGGCGTGCGTGGTCGCGCAGATACAGGCGCAGGTCGTTCGCCGCCTGGTCGTTGCGCGAACGCCCGGCGCGCAGCTTGCCGCCGAGCGCCGGCAGCCGCTGCGTGAGCACCCGTTCGAGAAACGTATGGACATCCTCGTCGGCGAGCGACGGCGCGATCGCGCCCGCGGCGTAATCGCGTGCGATGCCGTCCAGCGCGGCCAGCAGTTGCGCGAGTTCGTCGTCGTTCACGATGCCGGCGCGGTTCAACTCGCGCGCATGCGCGCGCGAGCCGGCCAGGTCGTAGGGCACGAGGCGGAAGAAACTCGGATCGGAACGCGACAGGTTCTGCAACGCGTCGGACGGTTCGGACTGGAAACGGCCGCCCCACAGGCGTTCGATCGGTTCGGTAAGGCTCATTGCGGTCGACCTCGACTCGGTTGGATGCCCCCAACTGTAGGCATTCAATTTTTTTTGTTGTAGCGAGAAATTGAATCCGCTTAAATGAAATTTTTCTCAGTATCGTCGCCGCCGACGCTCCCCCGATGCGCAACCGCCTGCCCCCGCTGAATCCGCTTCGCGCCTTCGAGGCCGCTGCCCGGCGCGGCAGCGTGGCGGCCGCCGCCGACGAGCTGCACGTGACCGCGAGCGCGGTCAGCCACCAGATCCGCATTCTCGAAAGCACGCTCGGCATCGCGCTGTTCGTCCGATCGAAGGCGCGCGTGAAGCTCACGCCCGAAGGCGAGGGGCTGCTGAAACCGGTCAGCGCCGCGTTCGACATGATCGCGAACGCCACCGTCAGGCTCGAATCGCCGGCCGCCGTCGGCGATCTCGCCGTATCGACGCCGCTGTCGCTGACGTCGCGCTGGCTCGCCCGGCACATCGGCGATTTTCTCGAGCGCTACCCGGGCATTCATCTGAAAGTGATTCCGTCGAACGACGAGCGCGAGATCCATTCGCCGGACGTCGACGTCTGCATCCGCTACGGGGAGGGCAACTGGCGCAACCGGCATGTCGAGCTGCTCGCGCATCCGGCGCTGTTCCCGGTCGTGAGCCCCGCGCTGATGAACGGGCGCGATGCGATCCGCAAGGTGCAGGATCTCGCCGGGCGCACGCTGTTCTGCGAACATGCGGGCTCGTGGATGCGCTGGCTGGCCGAAGCGAACGCCGACAGGCTGCCGGGCATCCGCATCCTCGAGATCGGCAACGCGCACATCGGCGTCGAGGCCGCGGTACACGGGCAAGGCGTCGCGCTCGGCGACAGCCTGTCGGTGCGCGACGACCTGATCGACGGCACGCTCGTGCGGCCGTTCAGCGAGACGGTGCCGTCACGCCACGCGTACTATCTCGTCACGCGTCACGAGCTGACCGAAGCGCCGCTCGTGACCGCGTTCACGTCGTGGCTGCGCGCCCGTCTGGCGTGACGCGTGCCGCCGGCGGGTACCGCGGCGGCCATGGTGCGATCAGGACGCGAGGCGCGCCAGGTCGTCCCATACGATGACGACGTTGTGCGACCGCCAGACCGGCCCCGCATCGACGTACTCGCCCGCGAGCCGGCCATCCAGCGCCGCGTAGAAGGCGAGCGCGGCATCGTTGCCCTTGACCACGCTCAACGCGGCGCCCGGATAATGCAAGCGGCTCAAATGCGTCGCGAGTCGTGCGAGCAGCTGGCGGCCGATGCCGCGGCGCTTGAATTCGGGATCGACGTACAGGAACTTGATTTCGCCGCGGCCGCCGAATACGGGCTCCGACGGCGCGCCGGCCATCCCGATGCCGACGATCCTGCCGCCGGCGTGTGCCACGAGCACCCGTTGACGGGCGTCGTTCGACATCAGCTTTTCCCGCCATGTCTTGCCGCGGTAATGCTCGTCGAGAATCGCATGGGCCTGCGCCGGCGCGAGGTCCCGATAGGTATGCCGCCAGACCTTCACGTGAAAATCGGCGATCGCCTGCGCATCGTCGATATGGGCAGTCCTGATGGATATTCCGGTCATGGGAGATTCTCTCGGCGGCCACGCAGGCGCGGATGCGGTACACGCGGAGGATTGTCGACGATCCGGTCGGCGATGTCGAACGGCCATCCTCACATCGCGAGCTCGAAGAACGACCGCGCGACGACCTGGCCGTTGACGATCAGCTCGACCTCGTGCCGGCCCGCATAGTGCCGCCGCGTCGTGAAATCGCGGATCGCCCGGCTGTGCCGCAGCGCGACGCGCGCGCCGGGCTCGAGCGTCAGCCCCTTCAGCTTGAACACCTTCGGCGACGCCTCGCCATTTTGCTTCACGTACGCGATCCGGTAATCGACGACGAGCCGCTGCGCGGTGTCGGCCGTGGAATGCAGCTCGCAGTCGAGCGTGATCGATTCGCCGAGCACCACCTGCGCGGGCGTCACGCCGAACGGGCCGACGGCAAGCCGCGGCGCGCGTTCGGCACCGAGTATCGCGAGTGCGCGCGCATCGCCCTGCTTCACGAGCGTGCGCAGCGCATGCCGGACGATCCAGCGCGTATGCGGATGGTCACCGCCCCAGCGTTCCGCACGGTCGAGCACCCAGGCCGGATGCGACTTCGCCACGTCGTTCAGGTGATTCGCGACCGAGCGGCGCACGTAGGCGCTCGGGTCCGCGCGCAGCGTGTCAAGAATCGGCGCCGCGAGCGCCGGGTCGGCCTCGATGTCGCGCAGGCGGAACGACCACGGCAGGCGCGGGCGGCTTCCCTCGCTGGCCAGCCGTCGCACGGCATCGTCCGCGTCGTGCGACCAGGCTTCCATGGTGGCGAGCGCACGCGCGGTATCGACGCGCAGGAATTCGCGCACCGCGAATTCCGACGTACCGAACGACGTGAAGCCTTTCAGCGCGTCCATCGAACGGTCGAACGCATGCCGACCGTACTGCCCGACATAATCGGGCGCGATGAGCGACACGAATCCGCGGCCCAATCGTGGCGCCGCCTCCTGCAGCAACGCCAGCACGGCGTCGTAGCCGCCGGGCAATGCTTGCGCCGCCGCATCGATCGCCACGCTGGCGCGCCTGACGCGCGCCATCAGCGTCAGGTCGTCGAGGCCGTCGAGCGCCGTCGTCAGAAATGCCACCCGGTCGAAACCGGGTTCGATCGCATGCAGCAGGTCGGACAGTGTTCGGAATTGTTGCTCGCCCAACGAGTCTTTCAGCGGGGCGGAAGCCTGAGTAGTGGTCATGACGGAAGAGCGCCGATGTGCGCCGCGGATCAACGGATACGAAAGCGCACAGTATCGCCGAAGCTCGTGCCAATTCCTGTCAGTAGACTATGTGCGGCCGGAACCCTCTCGCGTGAGACTCAGCCGGCACACGTGAATCGCCTCGCCGGCGAGGGCGTCACGGGCGCACGCCGCCCTTCACGGCTGCTCGCGCGAAACGCCTCCGGCGAACCGGTTTCGCCACTGCCCGCCGGCGAACGCAACGACGATCAGCGACAGATAACCGGCGACGAGCAGATGCCGCCAGCTGTCGAGCGCGGCGCGATGGGCCACCAGCGCGGCGTCGGGGGCCGGTGCGGCGAGACTGCCCGGCACGACCGCGCGCGTCATCTGCACGAATCCGGCCGCCGACAGCACGGGCAGCAGGACGAGCACGCCCAGCAGCACGAACCGCGCGCGATGGAAAAACGCGCGCCGGCGCAAATGAAACCATAGCCCGAGGCTGCCGTGCACCCACCCGGGCGCGAGCAGCGCGATCTGCAAGCCCTGCGTGCCGCTCGTCAGCAACGCCACGACGACCCGCGCATAGTTCGGTTCGAAGCCGTAGAACGACGTCGCGACGCGTGTGCCGACGACGTGACGGATCAACAGCAGCGGCAGGCTGAGTCCGGCCCACAGACGCAGCCATTCGGCGGGCGGCAGCGCCCAGTGCCGGCGGCCGTAGATGGTGCGGATCGCCAGCGCGAAATGCAGGCCGGCCGCGCCGTACAGCAGGATCGTTCCGGGCACGCTTTGCCAGACGCCGATCGCCAGATGCAGGCCACGCTCGGCGACGTCGATCGACCAGATGCCGAGCGCGTGATTGATCATGTGAATGGAAATATAGATCCACAACATGATGCCGGACCCGAGCTGCAGCCTTCGCGCGGCACTGCGCACGCGGTCCCGGAACGCCGGCGACCGTGGCCCGTCGTTCGTCGTCGAGGCGGACCCGCGATCGCACGATGACTGGTCCGGAACGTCCCCGCGTAGCTGCTCCCCGTCGCTCATGGCCCCCTCCCTGTCGATGCGTCCGGCACTTGATCCGCATACCGCGGCGCGGGCCGGTTTATTCCGGCAACGTGCGACATCCCGCGGGCGAAGCACTTCGCGCGTCGGCGGGAATAGACGCCGTATGCGCAGGGTATACCGTGTGCGGGCACGACGGATCGCGCTCGTGACGCGCCGCCCCGCTTCCCCTCGCGGCGAGCGGGTTCGAGGAGACCATCATGTCCAACGTTCTGTCGCACTGGATCCTGATCGGCTGCGACGCATACGACGAGTATGTGTTCGTGCCGTGGCTCGGCAAATCGCTGTATCTGAGGACGGTCGCGCTGCGTCGCGTGTGCCTGCTGTGACAGGTTGGTCAGCGTAACTGGACAATGATATGGACCCGAATCTTCTGCCGCTGCTCCCTGCGGCCGCGAAAGAACGGAATTTCCGCGCGGCGGCAGACCGGATGGGCGTCACCCGCTCCGCGGTCGGCCAGGGCATCCGGCGCTTGCGGTTGACGCACGCCGCCCCACGTGAAAGCCCCCGCGATGGTCTTCACATATGAGGCTCGTCAGGTCGTCCCACACGAAGGCGATGATGTGCGACCGCCGAACCGGTCCCGGATCGACATACTCGTCTGCTGGCCGGCAATTCGGCGCTTCGTAGACGTAGACAAATAAGGTTGTCATCGTGCGTGGCATCGCGAAAACCGTGTCAACTCCCTGCGATGGTGTTGCAGCGTCCAGCCGCCGCGGTCACGCGTTGTACGCCCTCAAAATAGTCGCGATAAGCAAAGCGGGAATCGTTGTTTGCCGCGCCGCGCCCGGTTGCCGAGAATGTGCGTTTCCCCGCGCGCGGCTCCCGCGTGCAACCCG
>NZ_JAAGPK010000275.1:0-234 GCF_017104685.1 Burkholderia sp. Tr-20355
TAAAAAAAAAAAAAATCATATCTCTTTTGTTCTCGTCTGTCTCGTCATAGAAAGCACAATCATAACACATACGACTGATTGGCTTCACTACTGTACTGATCTATATCGCTCTAGTACTTCTGCTCTCAGTACTTTCATATCTAAGACTGTGACTCAGCTGTCACTCTCCACGCACGCCGATGCTGTATTCCGCAATCACTTACAGTTGCATGCTCTGCTTCTGGTGTATATATT
>NZ_JAAGPK010000276.1:0-6185 GCF_017104685.1 Burkholderia sp. Tr-20355
GACTCTGTGTAGGCAGCGGTAGTGCACTAGTGACATACCGGGCGGTATATGGTCTCGCTATATACAGTTTTTTTTTTTTTCAACCAGAAGCCGGCATCCGAGTTGGCGGTTCGTGCCTGGGTTTCAGACGTGTGCTCTTCCGATCTCGGCGGCGCGGCAGCCTGCCTATGCGCCACAGCAAGCACGCGTGACGCAGGCACCCGCGCCGGTCGTCACGGCCGCCGCCGCACCGGCGGCCCCCGCCGCCGATCCGTACGAACCGCCTCCGCCGCGTGTGCAGGCCGCCCGGCAGCAGGCAACGTCGATGAACGATGGCATGACTGCGATGACGGCCAATGCAGCACCCGCCGTCCAGGCGGAGTCCGGCACGCAGATTCCGACGACGGCGCTGACCGCCGCCCAGGCTGCCGCGTTCGACGACGAACCGCCTCCGGCGGCCGCATCGGCATCGCCACGCAGCATCGAGCCCGCACCCGTGCAGGTCTGGCGCGCGTCGACGCAATCCGCGCCCGTCAGCCCGCGTACCGGCACCGCGGACGATCCGATCGCGCGCTTCGCGAACGGCAGTTACTGACCGGTTGCCCGGCCGTCGACGGCAAGTCCCGTCGGCGACTCTGTCGGCGCCCCGCCCGTTCCGTCGCCCACTCGCCGCTCCAAAAGAAAATGCGCCGCAGCCTTTCGGCTTGCGGCGCATTGGATGTCGATCCGGCAGTGTCGGCGATCAGAAGATCTGGTGGCCGAGCCACCATCCGCCGGCCGCGAACAGCGCGGCGGCGGGCAGCGTCAGCACCCACGCCCACACGATGTTGCCGGCGACGCCCCAGCGCACGGCCGACAGCTTCTGGGTCGCGCCGACACCGACGATCGCGCCGGTGATGGTGTGCGTGGTCGACACCGGAATGCCGAGGAACGACGCGAGGAACAGCGTCATCGCGCCACCGGTTTCCGCGCAGAAACCGCCGACCGGCTTGAGCTTCGTGATCTTCTGGCCCATCGTGCGCACGATGCGCCAGCCGCCGAACAGCGTGCCGAGGCCCATCGACAGGTAACACGCGCCGATCACCCACGCAGGCGGCGCATCGGCGCCGGCCGACGCGTAGCCGCTTGCGATCAGCAGCATCCAGATGATGCCGATCGTCTTCTGCGCGTCGTTGCCGCCGTGGCCGAGGCTGTACAGGCCGGCCGACAGCAGCTGCAGACGGCGGAAACGCCGGTCAACCTTGCTGGGCGCGGTACGGAAATACAGCCACGACACGCCGAGCATGAACAGCGAACCGAGGATGAAGCCGAGCAGCGGCGAAATGAAGATGAACGCAACCGTCTTCAGCAGCCCGTCGATGTTCAACGAGCTCCAGCCCGACTTCGCGAGCGCCGCGCCGACGAGGCCGCCGATCAGCGCGTGCGACGAGCTCGACGGAATCCCGTAATACCACGTGATCACGTTCCAGCCGATCGCACCGACCAGCGCGCCGAAGATGACGTAGTGGTCGACGATTTCGGGATCGATCGTGCCTTTACCGACGGTCTGCGCGACTTTCAGGTGGAAGATGAAGTACGCGATGACGTTGAACGCCGCCGCGAACACGACGGCCTGCTGGGGCTTCAGCACCCCGGTCGACACGACGGTGGCGATCGAGTTCGCCGCGTCGTGAAAGCCGTTCATGAAGTCGAATACGAGCGCGACGAGCACGAGCGCCGCGACCATCCATAGGGCGAGTTGTATCGAATGCATCGTGGTCCGCTCAGGCGTTTTCCAGCACGATGCCTTCGATGATGTTCGCGACGTCCTCGCACTTGTCGGTGATCTCTTCGAGCAGCTCGTAGATCGCCTTCAGCTTGATGAGCGTCTTCACGTCGTCTTCCTCGCGGAACAGCTTCGACATCGCCGCGCGCAGCACGCGATCGGCCTCCGACTCCCAGCGGTCGATCTCCTCGCATTGCTTGAGGATCTGTGCCGACTGCTTCATGTCGGACAGCAGCCCGACCGCCTGTTGCACGTGCTGGGCCGACTGCGTGACGATGTGCGCGAGCTGGCTCGCCTCCGACGTGACCGAACGCACGTCGTACAGCGACACGGCCGTCGCGACGTCTTCCATCAGGTCGAGGATGTCGTCCATCGTCGTGATCAGCTTGTGGATCTCGTCGCGATCGAGCGGCGTGATGAAGGTCTTGTGCAGCAGATCGATCGCCTCGTGCGTGAGCTTGTCGGCGGCCTTCTCGGCGGTCTGCACGTTTTGCTTGTGAATCTCGGCGTCGGCGAGATTGTCGATCAGCAGTTCGAGCTCGCGGCCACCGGAAACGATGTGCTTCGCGTGCGCGTTGAAGAGTTCAAAGAACTTGCCCTCGGTGGGCATGAATCGACCGAACATGGGATTCCTGAGAGATTGTCAAACTACTGTCACGAAAACGGGCGACATTGTACCGTTTTCGGTTGCGACGCGACGCGCGCATATGCGCGCGCCGGGATTGGATACAACGTTTGGCGATTTAGGCCTTTACAAGCGGCGTCACTCGCCGTAGAAGGTCTGCGCCCCTGCAAAGTTATCGAACTTCGTATATTGACCCAGGAACGTGAGCCGAACGGGGCCGATCGGACCGTTACGCTGCTTGCCGATGATGATCTCGGCCGTTCCTTTGTCCGGGCTGTCCGGATTGTAGACTTCATCGCGGTAAATGAACAGGATCACGTCCGCATCCTGTTCGATTGCGCCTGATTCGCGCAGATCGGACATCACCGGACGCTTGTTCGGGCGCTGTTCGAGGCCGCGGTTCAGCTGCGACAGCGCGATCACCGGCACGTCGAGCTCCTTCGCGAGGCTCTTCAGCGATCGCGAGATTTCCGAGATTTCGGTCGCGCGGTTCTCGCCCTGCGACGAACCCGACATCAGCTGCAGGTAGTCGACGATGATCAGGCCGAGCTTGCCGCATTGCCGCGCAAGACGCCGCGCGCGCGAGCGCAATTCCATCGGGTTCAGGCCGCCCGTCTCGTCGATGAAGAGCTGCGCCTCGCTCATCTTCTGCACCGCATGCGTCAGCTTCGGCCAGTCCTCGTCCGTCAGCCGGCCCGTCCGCATCCGGTGCTGGTCGAGCCGGCCGATCGAGCCGAGCATACGCATCACGAGCTGGGTGCCCGGCATTTCCATCGAGAACACCGCGACCGGCAGCCCGTACTCGACCGCGACATATTCGCCGATGTTCATCGAAAACGCGGTCTTGCCCATCGACGGCCGTCCCGCCACGATGATCAGCTCGCCGCCGTGCATCCCGGACGTCATCCGGTCGAGGTCGACGAAGCCCGTCGGCGTGCCCGTGACGTCGCTCGGATTCGCGGTGTGGTACAGCGTGTCGATCCGCTCGACGACCTGCGTGAGCAGCGGGCCGATCTCGAGGAAGCCCTGGTTGCCGCGCGCGCCCTCTTCCGCGATCGAGAACACCTTCGATTCGGCTTCGTCGAGCAGCTGACGGACTTCCTTGCCTTGCGGATTGAACGCGTCGGCCGAGATTTCGTCGGCAACCGACACGAGCCGGCGCAACACCGCGCGATCGCGCACGATTTCCGCATAACGACGGATGTTCGCGGCGCTCGGCGTGTTCTGCGCGAGGGCGTTCAGGTACGCGAGCCCGCCAACGTCGTCGGCCTTGCCGGACGTGGTCAGCGCTTCGTACACGGTCACGACGTCGGCCGGCCGCGTCGACGCGATCAGGCGGCCGATGTGCTCGTAGATGATCCGGTGGTCGTAGCGATAGAAATCGCCCTGCGACAGGAAGTCGGCAATCCGGTCCCATGCCGCGTTGTCGAGCAACAGGCCGCCGAGCACCGACTGCTCGGCTTCGACCGAATGCGGCGGGACTTTCAGCGATTCGATTTGAGGATCTTGCGGCGCGTTCATGGGTTGGGATTATCGCGAATAGATCGCTGCAGCGCTACCGCTCAGGCGATCGGGCAATAAAAAAGGCAGGCCCCGGTTGCCCGGGCGCCTGCCCTTGTCCGGACGACGGAAGCCGCCCGGAAAGCCTGCGTACGCTTACGCGTGGTCGCCGATCACGTTGATCGTGACGTCGACGACGACGTCCGTGTGCAGCGCGACCTGCACGTTGTGCTCGCCGATCATCTTCAGCGGGCCTTCCGGCATGCGAACTTGCAGCTTCTCGACTTCGAAACCTGCCTTCTTCAGCAGTTCCGCGACGTCGCCGTTCGTGACCGAGCCGAACAGACGGCCGTCAACGCCCGACTTCTGCGTGATTTCGAACGACTGGCCGTTCAGCTTCTCGCCGACTGCCTGCGATGCCGCCAGCTTTTCAGCGGCGATCTTTTCGAGTTCAGCGCGGCGCACTTCGAATTCGGCGATCGCTTCCTTCGTTGCACGGCGAGCCTTGCGGTTCGGGATCAGGAAGTTGCGAGCGTAACCGTCCTTGACCTTGACGATGTCGCCGAGGTTACCCAGATTGGCGACTTTTTCCAACAGAATGATTTGCATTCGAATTCTCCTTATTGCGTCGCCTGATTACGCCTTGTGCTGATCGGTGTACGGCAGCAGCGCGAGGAAACGCGCACGCTTGATGGCCGTATCCAGCTGACGCTGATAGTGCGCCTTCGTACCCGTCAGACGAGCCGGCGTGATCTTGCCGTTTTCGCCGATGAAGTCCTTCAGCGTTTCCGTGTCCTTGTAGTCGATCTGGTCGACGCCTGCAGCCGTGAAACGGCAGAACTTCTTGCGCTTGAAGAGCGGGTTTTGTTGCTGACGACGCTTGTCGAATTTCTTACCAGTCGGGCGGGGCATGATTTCAGTCCTTTCCAATGTCCTGCAATGCTGTGATGTGAAACACCAAGGTTCTCGCGTTGCGGCTTTTCTTGGCCAGGAAGCCCGTGAACAGCGTTTCGACGCCCATTTCACGACTCTCCAGCCTGCCGCTCGCCTCACCGGCCGCCACCGCCTCGATCGTCATTTCGACCTGACGGGGGATGCCTGCCTCGACGACTTCCGTGCGGTGCTGCAATGTGGCGCTAGCGATCGGAACACCTGCCGGCGTATATCGCACCGGTGCGCGTTCGACGACGCTCGCCGTCAATTGCAACCTGTTCACGAGAGTGGCGCGCTCCTTGATGGCTTAATGAATGACGAACTTAAGCCTGCGCTTCGGTCGGCTGAGCTGCAGCCGCCTTCTTGGCTTCTTCGCGCTGAACTTCCTTCATCATCGGCGACGGGCCGGTTTCGGCCTTCTTCATCTTGACGATGAGGTGACGCAGCACGGCGTCGTTGAACTTGAACGCGTGTTCGAGTTCGTCGAGCGTCGTCTGGTCGCACTCGATGTTCATGCAGACGTAGTGAGCCTTCGCGAGTTTCTCGATCATGTAGGCCAGTTGGCGACGGCCCCAGTCTTCGACACGGTGGATCTGGCCACCGTGCGACGTGATCGTGGACTTGTAGCGCTCGATCATCGCGGGCACTTGCTCGCTTTGATCCGGGTGCACGATGAAGACGATTTCGTAATGACGCATTACACACTCCTTGTGGATTAAAGCCACCCGGGCGTCTGA
Source organism: Burkholderia sp. Tr-20355 (assembly GCF_017104685.1). NCBI lineage: Bacteria > Pseudomonadati > Pseudomonadota > Betaproteobacteria > Burkholderiales > Burkholderiaceae > Burkholderia > Burkholderia sp. Tr-20355. The sequence goes on from NZ_JAAGPK010000276.1 coordinate 5,540, forward strand.
ACCGGTGTGGCAAGTGAGAAGCCGAAGATTCTAACCCGATTACGGGACGCATGCAAGGCCAATCAACGATCGGCGCGCGGATTCGGCCATGTTTTCAAAGACTTGAACGGACGGGCCGGCGCATGTGCTCGCCTGTCGGCTCTTTTTATCGGGGCCCGAACGCCGGCCGCGCGCGCGGCGGGGCGCGGCCGGCGTCGCGCCATCACTCGCCGCGCGTGCCGGACAGCCGCGCGTCGAGCGCCGTCCGCAACGCCGTGAGCGCCGACGGCTCGGCGTCGGTCACGGCCCACCACGTCATCCCGGCCGCGTCCCAGCGGTCGAGCGCATAGCCCTGCGACACGGTCGTGTACGGGGCCGCCGGCCCTTCGCCGGCCGGCCGCACGTAGACGTCGATCACGTGCTGCCGGTAGCGGTACACGAGCACCGCGACGCGACGCCGCCCGACGTAGTCGAGCCGCCCGCCGACCAGCGCGAAGCCGTCCGCCGCGAGATCCTCGACCGGCGGCGCATAGTCGAGCCGGCCGTTGAACCATGGCTTGACCGTGTGGCGGTCGGTCGAGATCACGTCGATGTCGCGCGCCGACAGGCCGGCCCGCACGTGGCTCGAGACGAGTTCGTCGACGGTGCGGTCGGTGTCGACGAACTC
>NZ_JAAGPK010000277.1:0-248 GCF_017104685.1 Burkholderia sp. Tr-20355
GGCGCATGTGCGCTGTATGCGACACGACCAGTTTCTCCCAGGACGAGCATAGAGGGGTTGTCAGTCATCTGTCGAACCAAGAGAGAATGACCGACAAGTCAGGACGCATGATCTGCGATACGGATACCAGTCATGATGCTGATCACGACAACTGGCGCGGACAGATGAGGAGATAGTCCTTAGGCGACGGCTTTGGCGATCTGTGGTTTGATGGAGATTAGAACTGTTTTTTTTTTTCAAGCAGAGGC
>NZ_JAAGPK010000278.1:0-5774 GCF_017104685.1 Burkholderia sp. Tr-20355
TCGCGCTCCGACGAGCGGATCCGCGAGGACGTCTGCGAGCGGCTGGCGCATGCGCTCGACATCGACGTGAGCGATGTCACCGTGCAGGTGCAGGACGGCTGCGTCATCCTGGACGGCACGGTCCCGGCGCGCTGGATGAAGCACGACATCGAGGATCTGGCTGACGGCTGCATGAGCGTGCGCGACGTCGATAATCGCGTGCGCGTGCGCCGCGAAGGCGAGCACGATACGGGCATGGTGCTGCATCCCGACCAGCGGACCGTCACGCCGACGCTGCCGGCCGCACGCGATCCCGAACCGGGCGCCGTCGTGCCCGGCCGCGAGCGCAAGCCGCACCATTGACGGCCGTGCACGCCGCGCCGCGATCCCGACCGCGAGCCGCTTACGCATGACGGCCGGCATCGACGATACGCGGCCCGCGCGGCGCGGCGGCACCGCGGGCCGCGACCGTCGCGACGAGCGCGGCCTGCGGCTGCGGATTGCGGCCGAACTGGGGCGCGCGATCTGGCATTACCGTGCCCGCGTTCTGGCGGCGATCGCGCTGCTGATGCTCGCGAAGGCGGCGGCCGTCGCGGTGCCGCTGCTGCTCAAGGACATCGTCGACGGCTTCGGCCGCGCGGCCGGCCAGCCTGTCGCGTGGCCGGTGCTGCTGCTGTTCGCGTACGCGGTCGTGCGCTTTGCGTCGAATGCGCTGAACGAAGTGCGCGACATGACCTTCGTGCAGGTCACGCAGCATACGGTCGCATCGTTTACCGTACGCACGTTCGGCCACCTGCACCGGCTCGGCGCGCGTTTTCATGCGCAGCGCGAGACGGGCGCGGTCGTGCGCGACCTCGAGAAAGGCACGGCCGGCATCGGCTATCTGCTCGGTGTCGCGGTGTTTACGGTCGTGCCGACGGCCATCGAGATCGGCTCGGTGATCGCGATCGTGATCGGCAAGTACGGCAGCGGCTTTACCGCGATCATCGTCGTCACGTTCGGCGTCTACGCGGCCTGTACGGTTGTGTTTACGCGCCGGCGGATGCGTGTCCAGCGGCGCGTGAACGCGCTCGAGGCCGAGTCGAACGCACGCGTGGTGGACAGCCTGCTGAACGTCGATACGGTCAAGTACTTCGCGCGCGAGGACGTCGAGCGCGACCGGCTCGAGCGCGTGCTCGACGCGTGGCGCGAGGCGGGCATCGACAACCAGTACGCGCTGTCGACGCTGCATATCGGCCAGAGCGCCTGCATCGGCGCGGGGATCGCCGCGGTGATGCTGCTCGCCGGCCAGCAGGTGGCGCGCGGCGCGATGACGGTCGGCGATCTCGTGCTGATCAACGCATACATCATCCAGATCAGCCTGCCGCTGAACGCGCTCGGTTTCGTGTTCCGCGAGGCGAACGACGCGATGACGAACGTCGAGCGGCTGTTCGGGCTGCTCGATGCACGCGGCAAGCCCGGCGAGGACGGCGACGCGCCGGGGGCGCAGCCGCTCGCGGTACGCGGCGGCGCGATCGAGTTCGCGCATGTCGACTTCGGCTACGAGCCGGGCCGGCAGATCCTGTCGGACGTGTCGTTTCGCATCGAGCCCGGGCAGACGGTCGCGGTGGTCGGCGGCAGCGGCTCGGGCAAGTCGACGCTCGCGCGGCTGCTGTTCCGGCTGTACCAGCCCGACGCGGGCACGATCCGGATCGATGGCCAGGACCTGCGGCTCGTCACCGAACGCAGCCTGCGCGACGCGCTCGGCATCGTCCCGCAGGACACGATCCTGTTCAACGACACGCTCGCCTACAACATCGCGTACGGCAAGCGCGATGCGACGCGCGGCGACGTGATCGCGGCCGCGCGCGGCGCGCAACTCGACGCGTTCATCGAGCGGCTGCCCGACGCGTACGACACGCGCGTCGGCGAGCGCGGCGTGCGGCTGTCGGGCGGCGAGCGGCAGCGGGTCGCGATCGCGCGCGCATTGCTGAAGGCGCCGCCGATCGTCGTGTTCGACGAGGCGACCTCCGCGCTCGACATGCGCGCGGAGCGCGCGATCCAGCAGGAGCTGATGCGCGTCGCCCGGCACCGCACGACGCTCATCATCGCGCACCGGCTGTCGACGATCGTCGACGCCGACCGCATTCTCGTGATGGAGCACGGCCGCCTCGTCGAACACGGCACGCACGACGCACTGCTCGCCAGCGGCGGCGTCTATGCGCAGATGTGGTCGCTGCAGGCGAAGCAGCGCGAACTGGCGCGCACGGAGGCGAAGTTCGCGCGGCAGCCGGTCAGGATCAACCCGCTCGTGTCGCAGGTGCTCGATTCGCTGGCGGACGACGCCGCGCGGCGCGGCGTGCCGGTGTTTCGCCACCTGTCGGACGAGGACCTCGTCGTCAACGCCGATCCGGCCGCGTTGCGGCGTTTCGTATGGGAACTGTGCCGCGGCGGGATCGACGCGAGCGGCGGCGGGCACCTCGAGGTGCGTACCGCGCGTCACGATCCGGAGGCGCGGATCACGATCGCGTGCGCGGACGCCGACGCGCTCGAGCTGTCGCTGCTCGACCTCGAACGGTTGCAGGGTGCGATCGAGGAAGCCGGCGGCTACGTGGTGCGCGAACGCGACGATACGGGCGTGACGCTGCACCTGTCGCTGCCGATGTACGTGGTGGCGCCCGAGCCCGTGCAACCGGCCGGCGGCATGCCACCCTCCGATGCGCCGGCCAGGCCGCTCGACGGCCTCGTCATCGCGTGCGTGGACGATCACGACGAGGCGCGCGACGCGCTCGCCGCGCTGCTGCAGCTCGCAGGCGCTCACGTGCATGCGTACGCGTCCGGGCAGGCCTTGCTCGACGACCTGTGGCGCGCGCGCCGGGCGGACTGGCCGGCGCTGCTCGTCTGCGACATCGATCTCGGCGACGACGAGGATGACGGCTATGCGGTGATGTCGCGCGTGCGCCAGCTCGATGCCGCGCGCGACCGCGCGGGCCGCGCGCCGCTCGAGGCGCTCGCGCTGTCCGGCCACGCGCGCGAACGCGACCGCACGCGCGCGGTCGAGGCCGGTTTCCATGCCTACCTGACCAAGCCCGCGGTAGCGGCCGACCTGATCGCGGCGTTGCGTGCGCTCGCGTTTTCCTCTGGAGAATCCCATGCCGAACCTTCCCCGCCCGATGCCCGACACACTGATCGACCGACGCGCGGGTAGCGCGTTCGCGGACCGCCAGGCCGCGGTGGCGGCCGTCGAGCTGCTGCTGCCGAGCCTGTCGGCCGCGCTGCAGAGCGACTTCGTCGGCGACAGCGGCTGCCTGCACATCGTGATCATGGATCCGGCGCTCGGGCCGCACGACACGTCGTTCGAGGACGCGATTCTGTACGAGTTCTCGCTGCCCGACCCGAAGGACTGGGACGCCGACTACCGTGCCTATGCGCGCGCGAAGGCGCGGCTGTCGTGGGAGACGGGCCGCGACGGCCATGTCGTGCAGGCGCTGGAGCCGTACCGGTTACGCGCGGGCGACACGAATCTGTGGGGCGGCGTCGCGCTCGGCGGAATCGTGGTCGGCGTGTCGGGCGCGCAGCCGTGGTTCGACGAAGCGTTCGCGGGCTGCATCGCGCACTGCCTGCGCGCGCTCGCGAAGCACCGCGCGCAGGCGACGCCCGACGCGCTCGCGATCTGAGTTCGGCCGCGCGGCCCGTTTTTACAGCCGCTTATAAAAAAGCCAGCGATCGCCCGCCGGCGCCCGATGCGGCGCGGGCGCACGCGGCCCGGCACGGTTTTCGCTGTACCTCATGCACCGACGCTTGTCACGACAAGCGTCCCCCATCAGCAGCATGACGCTCGAACGTCGACAGGAGGTGCAGGTGAACGCGACTCACGAATCAGCCAGACCCGCGCTCGCTGGACGAACCGCGCTCGTGACCGGCGGTGGCCGCGGTCTGGGCGAAGCGATATGCGAGGACCTGGCGCGGCATGGCGCGCACGTGGTCGTCGCCGATCTCGACGGCGACCGCGCGGCGGCCGTCGCGCAGCGGCTCGAACGCCACGGCGGACAGGCGGTCGGCCGCCCGCTCGACGTGCGCGACGAGGCGTCGGTGCTGGAGGTCGTCCGCGACGCGCGCGAATCGCTCGGCGATCTGGACGTGATCGTCAACAACGCGGCGATCGACGTGACCGCGCCGATCGACGACGTGAGCGTGGACGCCTGGCGCCAGGTGCTGATGACGAACCTGTTCGGCCCGTACCTGATGTGTCACGCGGCCGTGCCGATGATGAAGGCGCGCGGCGGCGGCCATATCGTCAATATCGCGTCGACCGCGTCGAAGCGGGCGTGGCCCAATGCGTCCGCGTACCACGCGACGAAGTGGGGGCTGCTCGGCCTGTCGCATGCGCTGCATGCCGAACTGCGCCCGAGCGGCGTGCGCGTGTCGGCGATCGTCGCGGGCGGGATGCGCACGCCGTTCCTGCTCGACCGCTTTCCCGACATCGACGAGGACACGCTGCAGCCGCCGGAGAACGTCGCGGCCGCCGTGCGCTTCGTGCTCGCGCAGCCGCCGGGTACCGTCGTGCCGGAAGTGATGGTGCTGCCGATGAAGGAGTCGTCATGGCCCTGACGCGCGAACGGCGGCTGCCCGGCGCGGTGCTGCTCGACAAGGACGGCACGCTGCTCGACGACGTGCCGTACAACGTCGACCCCGCACGCATGCGTCTCGCGCCGGGAGCGGCCCGGGCGTTGCGCGCGCTCGGCGCGACCGGCATGCCGCTCGCGGTCGTCTCGAACCAGCCGGGCGTCGCGCTCGGCCGCTTTACCGAAAACGAGCTTGGCGCGGTCCGCCAGCGTCTCGCCGAACTGTTCGAAGCAAACGGTGCGACGCTGGCGGATTTTTTTTACTGCCCGCATCACCCGCAGGGCAGCGTGCCGCGCTATGCCTGCGACTGCCTGTGCCGCAAGCCGCGGCCCGGCATGGTGCGCCGCGCGCTGGCCGCGCTCGGCGCCGTTCCCGAATGGAGCTGGATGATCGGCGACATCCTCGACGACGTCGAGGCCGGCCGCACCGCGCGGTGCGGCACGATTCTCGTCGATTGCGGTCACGAGACCGAGTGGCGCGTCGACGCGGCGCGCACGCCGCACCATGTCGTCGACCGGATCGACCTGGCCGCCGACATCGTCGTGCGCGAAGCCGTGCGCCGGCATGGCACGTGGGGGCGGCGATGAACGCCGCCTGGCACCGCGCGCGCCGCATCCTGTGCGTGCGGCTCGACAGCCTGGGCGACGTGCTGATGACGACGCCCGCGCTGCGGGCGCTGAAGGAGGGCGGCAGCGGCCGCCGGCTCACGCTGCTGACGTCGCGCACGGGCGCCGCGCTTGCGCCGCACCTGCCGATGGTCGACGACGTATGGTGCTACGACGCGCCGTGGGTCCGGCATCCCGACGTGCGCGGCGACCCGGTGGCCGATCTCGACATGATCGACCGGCTGCTGGCCGGCCGCTTCGACGCGGCCGTGATCTTCACCGTATACAGCCAGAACCCGCTGCCCGCCGCGATGATGTGCTGGCTCGCGGGCATCCCGCTGCGGCTCGCGCATTGCCGCGAGAATCCGTACGAGCTGCTGACCGACCGCGTGCCGGAAACCGAGCCGGACGCCCATGTGCGCCACGAGGTCGCGCGTCAGCTCGCGCTGGTGCGGGCCGTCGGCGCGACGACGTCGGACTGGCGGATGGCGTTCGAGCCGGGCGACGCGGCCCGGCGCGCGGTCCACGCGCGTTTGCGGGCCGCGCTGCAGCGCATCGGCGGCGCGCGAACGCGCGTGGACCGCG
>NZ_JAAGPK010000279.1:0-6044 GCF_017104685.1 Burkholderia sp. Tr-20355
TCCGCCACCGCCGCGTCCGGTGCGTCACCGGCGGCGACCGACCCGTGATGCCGGCCCGCTCCGCTCCACATCGCGACGGCGGCGATCGCCGCCAGCCCCACGACACCGTAGACCGCTGCGCGCCGCGCCAGCGGCGCGCGCCCTTCACGTGCCGTCATCGATTACACGCCCGCGCGCTGCAGCCGGTTCGCATGCGTGCGGATCACCGCGACCGGATCTTCCGCATACGCGCCGCGCACGCCGAGCAGCTGGTTGATCTCGTCGATGTGGTTCCACTTGTAGCTCGTGCTCAGCACCTTGCCGTACAGCGCGCTGCACTTCGACACGAGCCCGTCGTTCTGGCCCGACCCGCGATTGATCATCACCGTGCCGGTGCCGAACAGGGCAAGCGTCGACAGGTCGAGCGCGTTTGCGGGATCGACGAGCGGAATGGTGCTCGTGTCCGTCGCCCCCGTCACGCCGAGCACGGAAAGCGTCGGCTGGATCGCGGTGCCGGCCCACGAATACAGCAGATGCGTGTTGCCGCCGACCGTCTCCGTCGCCGCGCCGGTCTGGCAGCTGCCCGGCGCGCCCAGGCCCGCGCTCGGATAGTTCTGGTTGTAGGTCGCCGCCTGCGCGGTCGTCAGCGTCTTCAGCGATGCGAGCGCGTCCTGGTTCGTGTTGTGACTGCTGTTCGTCAGGATCCCGAATACATTGACGAACGCGGCGATCACCGTCGACGACAGCCCGGTCGGATCGTACGCGAGCACGCTCTGCACGAAGTCCGCGAACTCGGAGCCGCGATGCGGCGTGCCGATCGTCGTCACCGACGCGACGAGATCGGGCGCGACGGCCGCGACATAGCGCGAGGTCAGTCCGCCCTGGCTGTGACCGACGAGATTGACCTTGGTCGCCCCCGTCGCGGCGAGCACCGTCTTCACGTAGGCGAGCAGCTGTTCGCCGCGGCCGTTCGGGCCGTCGTCGCTCTGGAAGCCGGACAGGTTCGCGACGTAGACGGTCGCGCCGTGCTGCTGCAGATCCTCCTGGATGCCGTACCAGTACTCGAGCACGCCGGCGTACTTGTCGGTGCCCGTGAGCCCGTGCACGAGGATGATCGGATAACGCGTCGCCGCGTAGTTGTCGACGGGCGCGGGCGCCGCCATTGCCGAGCGGGTCGTCGCGAGCGTCGTCAGCGCCGCCGTCCCCGCGAACGGCGCGACGCTCATCGCGCATGCCACTGCCCCTGCCATTACCCTGGAACGCAACGATCTGGCCATGCATGTTCTCCTGATTATTGTGCTGCCGGCGCGAATGACACCGGATCGACACGCACGCCGCATCGCGCGCATCGTGTGCGTCGAATGCGGGAGTGAATCACGAGTCGCGAACGTTTTCGCCCTGACTAGATACGGTTCTCTAATCGGTTGACGCGCCCCGCCCGTTCGGGCGGGGCCGCGTTCACGCGCAGGCATGCTGCAATGCACACGCGCCGCGCGCTACAGCTTCGCGCTCACGCGCACCCACGCGGTCCGGCCCGGTTCCATCACCGGCGCGTTCGCCGGATAGCCGAAGCCCGCGTTGCCGGCAAGGTTCAGATGTTCGGTGTAGGCCTTGTTCAGCACGTTGTCGACGCCGACCGAGACCTGCACGGTCTTGCTGACGTTGTATTGCGTGTGCAGCGACAGCACGCCGAATCCGGCGCTCGGGCCGAAGTCCTTGCCGACCACGTTGCCCTCGTTCAACGCATAACGATGCTGCGGCGCAACGATCCGCCACAGGCCGCCGGCCGACCATGCGCCGCGCGTGTATTCGAGCCCGATGCGCGCCTCGAGCGGCGGCATCTGCGGCAGCGGATCGCCGCTCGCCACGTTGCGCCCCCACGCATACGCGAGCGACGTCTCGACGCGCAAGGGCGCCACCGGCCACCACGACACGCCTGCTTCCCCGCCCATGATCTGCGCGTTGACGTTGGTCGCCTGCGTGGTCGCGCCCATCATGCCGGCCGCGTAGTTGAACAGGATGAAGTCCTGCACGTAGCCCGCGTACGCCGACACCCACGCGTCGAACCGGTCGCTCTTGTACTGCGCGCCGATGTCGACCTGCGTGGTCTTCTCCGGCTGCACCGCCGAGAACGCGTTGACCGAACCGGCCGGCCCGCGCGTCGCGGAGAACAGTTCCCAATAGTCGGGATAACGCTCGGCATGACCGATCCCCGCGTACCACGTGACGGGCAGCGACGCGAGATCGCGCTCGTAGCGCACGAAGCCGCTCGGCAACACGCGCGAGCGATCGTCGTCGAAGGTCGGGTTCGGCTTGCTCATCATCATCCCGCTCTTCATCGCGCGCTTGTCGCGAGCGCCGGCGTAGTCGATGCGCGCGCCGCCGATCACGCGCGACACTTCGCTCGCATACCACGTCAGCTCGCCGAACGCGCCCGCGTTCCACATCGTCGCCTGCGCGTCCCACGGCTGGTCGCGGTAGTTCTGCTGCCCCATCGACGAGCGCGAGTCGAGCCGGTTCGATTGCGCGTCGACACCCGTCACGAGCTTGAAGTCGTCGCCGAAACGGAACGTCGCGGCCGCGCGCGCCCCGACCGTACGGCGCCGCACGTCGGCCGCCATCCGCATCGGCATGCTGCTCGACGGGTCGGGCTGCCGCAACGTGTAGTTGTCCATCACGTGATCGGCTTCGTTGTAGTACACGCGCGCCTCGATCCGGTCGAGCACGTCGCCGAGGTGGCGCTTGTCGAACGACAGCCCGAACGTCTCGCGGCGGAAATGCGCGCCGTCCATTCCGCGGCCCGCGTAACGCGCATAGCCGTCGCCGGTGCCGGCGGTCAGCTCGACACGCGTGTGGTCGTCGGGGGTCCAGCCGAGCGCCGCGTCGGCGTTCCACTTGTCCCACTGCGACGGCACCGTGTTGCCGTTGCCGTCCTTGTAGTCCTGCGAATGCGCGTGGTTCGCGCTCACGCGGCCGTAGACGTCCGGCGTGCCGGCCGTCAGATCGAGGTTCTGGTCGTTGCGGCCGAACGATCCGCCGACCAGGCTGCCGTCGAAGCGCATGCCCGGCCGCTCGAAACGCGGCGTCACGCGCTCGAACAGCACGGTGCCGGCCGATGCGCCGGGACCGTACAGCACGGTCTGCGGCCCCTTCACGACGGTGACCTTGTCGTAGCTTTCCGGCGCGATGTACGACGTCGGCGCATCCATCCGGTTCGGGCATGCGCCGAGCGTCGGCATGCCGTTCGCCAGGATGTTCAGCCGCGAACCGAACATCCCGCGCAGCACGGGGTCGCCGTTCGTGCCGCCGCTGCGGATCGACGTGAAGCCGGGAATCGTCTTCAGGTAATCCGCGCCGTCGCTGGCGGGCAGCGGCTGGCGCGGCGCCTTCGGATCCGTGACGACGACGAGCGGCGTCGACAGCGGCGACGCGACGACCTCGACGGGCGGCAGCGGCACGGCCGACTCGTTCACGGGCGCGACGTCCGCACGCGCCGTTTCGGCTGCCGCGGCAGTCGCGGCCAGCGCGCCGACGGCCAGCGCGGGCACGGCAAGTTTCAACATTCGCGGCACGCGCCGCGCACGGGTATTGCGTGACGCCCGCGGCGCACGCAACTGGAAATGGGTCATGATCGAAAGCCCGAGTGACGCCCTCCACGCGGCCGCGACGGGCCGCACGGATATCGGCGGGAGTAGGAACGGAGAACAGCGCGTCAGGCGCGCTCGGGCGGTGCGCGTGGATACGCGCGCGGATAGCGGTCGGCGCGCGCCGCGACGACAGGCGGCGCGGCGGCGGAAACGAAAACGGCGGGAACGGAAGCGAACGACGCGGCGGCCGGCGCGCCGAGCGCGGGGCTATGAGCGAAGAAACCGCAGTAGCCGCACGCGTCGAGATGCAGCGCATGATCGTGCATGCCGCGCGCATCGGCCGGCCGATGCGCGCCATGCTCCGTACTGCAGACGATTGCGTCCGGCGTGGCCGCCTGCGCGATGCGCCACTGCGACACCAGCGGCGCCGCGATCGCGATCCAGATCGCGAGCACGCCGAGCCAGGCGGTCAGGTGACGATGTCGATGCAGCATGCGCGGCGGCGAGTAAGCGGAATGTAAAAGCAGCCGAGATGTTACAGAATGTTCACCGCGATGGCCAGTCACCCATGCCGGTAAACGGAGCGGGGGCGCATGGTTGTCGACACAACCATGCGCCCCCGCCCGCGAGACGCGCCACGCATGAGGCGATCAGGGCGCCATGCGCCGCAGCACGTCGTCGCGCCGGATGAAGTGGTGGTACAGCGCGGCCAGCGCATGCAGGCCGATCACGAAGTAGAACGCGTTGCCGATCAGTTCGTGCGCTTCCTTGATCGTCGGCCGCAGCGCCTTGTCGGGGCCGACCAGCGTGAACGACACGCCGAACCAGTCCAGCGACACCGGCTTGCCGCCCAGGTTGATCATCATGATGCCGAGCAGCGGCTGCGCGAGGATGAACACGTAGAGCGCGACATGCGCGAGCTTCGACAGCCAGCGCAGCAGCGCCGCCTGCGGAATCGCTTCCGGCACGCGGCTGACGACGCGCCACAGCACGCGCAGCACCGACAGCACGAGTACGAACGTACCGGCGGTGAGGTGCACGTTCATCCAGAACACGCGGCTGTCGCTGCCCTTCGGGCCGCGGATCTCGATGGCCAGGTAGGCCAGCGCCACCAGCACGAAGATGGCCCAGTGGAAGAAGATCGCGGGCGAGCTGTAGCGCGTCTGTTTCGCGAGGATGTTTCTCATGCGTCGTCTCGTGTTGTATGCGGGGAGGCGCGCGGGCGGCAAGCGGCCCCGCGCCCGACAAAGCTTTCGCGATTGTAGCCGCACGGGCGTCCGGTTTTACGCGGCGCGGTCAAATATCCGACGAATCGCCGGCGCGCCCCTCATATGGAAAGTCCGCATCGCGCACGCAAACGGCTGTGGCACGATGAAGCTTTGGTGCGACGGCGCGCGGGCATCATGAGCAAGGCGTTCTTCGTTGCGGCCTATCGGCTGACCGCCGCGTTGCTCGCGGTATCCACCACGCTGCACAGCGTCGCCGACTACTGGCGCCTGCCGGACTTCCATCTCGGCAACTATCTCAGCTACTTCACGCAACTGAGCAGCCTCTACGCGGCCGCGATGCTGGCCGCGGGCCTCTGGCGCATCGCCCGCCCCGGCTCGGCCCGCTACGAATCGATGCGCGGCGCCGCCGTGCTGTACGTGCTGATCACCGCGATCGTCTACGAACTCCTGCTGGCGCGGCTCGATGCGCTGCGCCATGTCACGCCGGCGTTCAACAACTGGGTGCTGCACCGGATCGTGCCGCTCGTGATGCTGTGCGACTGGCTGTACGTGGAACCGCGCCGGCCGATCGCGCGAAGCAGCGCGTTCGCGTGGCTCGGTTTTCCGGTCGTCTATCTCGGCTATACGCTCGTGCGTGGCGCGTTCGAGAACTGGTATCCCTACCCGTTCGTCGATCCGCGGCCGCACGGCTACCTGCCGGTCGCGATCCAGTGTTCGCTGATCGCGCTTGGCGCGGCGGCGCTCGCGCTGGGTATCCGCTGGCTCGGCAACCACGCTAGACAGTCCGGTACCGCGACGCTCGGGGAAGGATGAAGGCGGGAGCGTGTGCGCCGCCCGGCGCACACGGGGTCATGCAGGCCGTCAGCCGCCGTTGCGCGGCAGGAAGTTCATCGGATCGACGACCTTGCCGTTCTGGCGGACTTCGAACTCGAATGTCGATCGACCGCTCGCGTCGGTGCCCATCTCGGCGACCGGCTGGCCCTGGCGGACCGCGTCGCCTTCGTTGACGAGCAGCTTGCCGTTGTGCCCGTAGGCCGTGATGAGGCCGTTGTCGTGCTTCAGGATCACGAGCGGGCCGTATGCCTTGACGCCGGACCCGGCGTAAACCACCCGCCCGTTCGCCGCGGCCCGCACCGAGTGGTCGGGCCCGGACGCGGCGATCACGACGCCGCGTGTCTTGCCGGCCGCGAACGGCGTCGCGACGACGCCGGTTGCCGGCCACGCGAGCGAGCCCGGCGCGGCCGCGGCG
>NZ_JAAGPK010000280.1:0-5795 GCF_017104685.1 Burkholderia sp. Tr-20355
TTGAGTCTCGCGGCCGCGGTCGCGCTGCCGGCCAACTTCCCCGGCCGCGACCTGATCCTGTTCAGCACGTTCCTGCTGATCATCGCGACGCTCGTCGTGCAAGGCGGCACGCTTGCGCCGCTGATCCGCGTGCTGAAGCTGCGCCCGGCCGCGCGCCGCACGATGTCCGAGCATGCGGTGCGCGCGCATACCTTCGGCGCGGCGCTCGCCGAGCTCGACGCGCGCGAGCAGCGCGGGTCGGATCTCGAGCGTCCGTCGCTCGACCGCCTGCTCGCCGAATACCGCAATCGCGTCACGTTCAACGAACGCGCGCACCGGCAAGGCGCCGAGCCCGCCGGCGTGCGCACGCGCATGCTGCGCGTGGAGCTCGAACTCGTCGGCGTGTCGCGCGGCGCCCTGCTCGACCTGCACCGCGACGGCAAGGTCGACGACGCGGTGCTGCACCGCATAGAATCGGAGCTCGATTTCGAGGAACTGCGGCTGCAGCGGCTGCTCGAACCGTAACGCCCGGCCGGCCACGCCGCCGGCCCGCCCCCTTTCCCCACCTGGAACTGCAATGAGCGAACTGTCCGTCGAAGCGAGCATCGGCTCGGTCGATTACCTCGTCCACTTCAGCGATGGCGTCCATCAGTGGCGTGCCGACGAACCGGCTGCGCTCGGCGGCGGCGACGCGGCGCCGACACCCGTCGCGCTGCTGTTGTCGAGCCTCGGCGCGTGCACCGCGATCACGCTGAAGATGTACGCGCAACGCAAGGACTGGCCGCTTGCCGAAGTGCACGTGAAGCTCGCGCACGAATCGGGCGGCGCGGGCAGCACGATCGTGCGCCGCATCACGCTCGACGGCGACCTGACCGACGAGCAGCGCGACCGCCTGCTGCAGATCGCGAACGCGTGCCCGGTCCACAAGATCCTCACGCACCCGATCACGATCGACACGGCGATCGCCTGATCGCCTGTCGCACCGACCACGAGCATCCCCCCACCATGTCCGCCTCGATCAAGACCCTGCTCACGCCGCGCGAAAGCGACATCGGCAACCTCGTCGTGCGCCGCGTGCTGCCCGCGCGCGCCGCGCGCCTCGTCGGCCCGTTCATCTTCTTCGACGAAATGGGCCCGGCCGTGCTGCCGGCCGGCCACGGCATCGACGTACTGCCGCATCCGCACATCGGACTGGCGACAGTCACTTACCTGTTCGACGGCTCGCTGATGCATCACGACAGCCTCGGCTTCCGGCAAAAGATCGTGCCGGGCGACGTGAACTGGATGACGGCCGGTCGCGGCATCGTGCATTCGGAACGCTCGCCCGACGAGGATCGGCCGCGCGAGCAGCCGGTCCACGGGATCCAGACCTGGGTCGCGCTGCCGGTCGAACATGAAGACACCGCGCCCGCGTTCGTACACCACGCGGCCGACACGCTGCCGTCGTTCACGCGCGACGGCGCGACCGTGCGCGTGATCGCGGGCACCGCGTTCGGGCTGGCGTCGCCGGTCGCCGTATTCTCGCCGACGCTTTATGCGTACGCGGAATTCACGCCGGGCGGCCGGCTCGCGCTCGATGCGGAGCATGACGAGCGCGGCGTCTATCTCGTCGACGGCGATCTCACCGTCGACGGCACGCCGCTCGCCGCGGCGACGATGGCCGTGCTCGAACCGGGCGCGACCGTCGCGCTCGCGAGCGCGAACGGCGCGCGCGTGATGCTGCTCGGCGGTGCGCACCTGCCGGGCGAGCGTTTCATCGAATGGAATTTCGTCTCGAGCGCGCGCGCGAAGATCGATGCGGCCCGCGCGGCATGGGCCGATCAAACCTTCGGCAAGGTGCCGGGCGAGGAACACGAATGGACGCGCCAGCCGGCGCGCAAGGCGCAATAGGCAGGATCGGCAGGACCGCCTGAGAGGAAGCGACGGCCGGCACCCACGCCGGCCGTCTTGCGTTTACGGCTTCAATCCCATCAGCTTCGCCAGCGTCGGCCAGCGATCGAGCGATTCGACGAACGCGCGCCGCGCCTGCTCGTCGACATACCGTTCGGGATCGAGCGCGGGCAGGTGCCGCGACAGACCGATCACGTCGTTGGGTTGCGACAGGCGATCGTCGTCGCCGTCGCCGGGAAGGATTAGTGTTCGTCGATCCATACGCCGTCCGGAGTTTTCACCGCGTAACCCGCGGCCGTCTGCATCGTCACCGTGCCCTCGTTTTCGCCGACCATGCGCGTGCGCGGCAGGTCCGCCGCGTATTGCGCGAGCGTCGTGCCCGGCTTGAACGGGCTGTTCGACACCAGGTTCGACAGCAACTGCGCGAGCGCGAGGAAGCTGGTCGGCTGGTCGATCACGGTCGTTGCCCCATGGTTGCCGGCGAAACCGACGAGCCGCACGCCGACCGGGCCGTGCACGATGCGCGGCGTCGGGATTTCGCGCAGGCCTGCAATCTGATTCTCGTCGCCGCGCAGCGCGGCGCCATGCTCGGGCACGAACACGATCACCGCGCGGCGGCCCGATTGCGCGATCAGGTCGGCGAGCCGGTCGAAGTCGGTCATCAGCTTCGTCGCGCGCTGCGGATACGAGTCGATGCTCGTCAGCGCGCTGCCGACGACACGGTTGCCGTCATGCAGGCTGATCGTGTTGTAGTACAGCGCGACGGGCCCCGGCACCGACGCGCGCTGCGCGTACCAGTTCGCGAGCGTCGAATAGTCCTCCTTGATCGGCGAGCCGTCGAACGCGTGCATCGCGACGGGCGCGGCCGCGTTCGAGATCATCGGCGCATCGGCCACGCCGATGTTGTCGTGAATCACCTGCAGGAAGTTGTCGAAATGGCCGTCGTGGTTCAGCAGCGACTGCACCGAGTAGCCGGCGCGCGCCAGTTGCGAGAACAGGTAGCACTGCTGCGGCGCGGGCTTGTACAGGTCCGCGTGCGCCTCCTGCCCGCAGCTCGCGCGCAGCACGCGGATCGCCGCCGGGCCGCTGTAGCTCGCGGCCGTGCTGAAGTTCGTGAACAGGTAGTCGAAGTGGCTCAGCATCGGATGGTTGCGCACCTTCGCCGCATCGAGATCGTCCCACGACAGCGAGCAGATGTGCAGCACGATCACGTCGAACTGCGTGGCCGGATCCTGGCCGAGATGGCCGAACGCCACCTGCCGCTGCGACTCCTGGGCGCGGAACGTCGCCAGCGCCGCGTTGTGATCCTCGGGCTGGTCGGCGCGCGTGGCGCCCGTCGCGTTCGCCTGCTGCGGGGCCGGCGCGACGACGCGCGCCATCAGCCCGCTGCCGGCCTGCCACAGCGGCATCGCGATCAGCACGGCCAGCACGAACGTCGCGACGCGCAGCCAGCGGTTCACGATGAAATAGACGATCAGCGCGCCGGCGACCGTCAGCACCAGCAACGGCGGCAGCAGGCGCGGCAGCAATTCCATCCAGTAGTCGAAACGGAACGTGCTCACTTCGCGCGCGGCATCGACGAGGCGCGCGAGCGGCGGCGCGTGCATCTCGCGCGCGAGCAGCGGCACCGCGATCGCGATCGCCGCGACCTGCCGCACGATGCGCCACGCGCGCCGCCGGATCGGCGCGCTCGCCGCGAGCGCCACCGCGAACGCGAGGTTCGCGAGCCAGAACGGCTGCAGGTGCCCGGTCGCGAACAGCGCGAACTTCAGGATGAAATACAGATTCCAGAACGTCATCTAAACCACTCCATGATGGGCGCCGCGTCAGTCGCGCGCCCGATCGAGTTTCGGCGCCAGCATCGCCTGCACGCCGCGCGCCGCGCCCTTCCACATCCGCACGTAGCCGTCCAGCCCGATCCGCAGCACTTCCTTCAGCCCGCCGAGCGGCGTGTCGAGGCGCTCGCCTTCATGCCAGTCGAGCCACGCATCGGCGCGGCCGAACGTGCACTGCACGAGCTGGCGCTCCTGTTCGAGCGTCAGTGCCTCGAAGCTCACGCCGACGTGCGTCGGCGTCACGCGGGTCACGCGCACCGGGAACGGAAACGCCCGATCGCCGCGCGTCACGCACACCGTCAGCGTGTCGCCGACGGCGAGCGGCAGCCCCGGCACGGCTTCGAGGCCGAGGCCGCCGGTCGAGTAGTCGCTCGTGAAGCACGCGGCCGTCGACCCGTCGGCCAGCAGCAGCATGGCCGGCACGCGCATCGCGATCCGGTGCGTGACGCGCACCTGCTTGGTCTCGCGCGCGACGGCCAGCGCGGCGCCGAGCATCGCGAGGTTGTACACGGTCCAGCCGAGCGTGATCAGGATCGTCGACGCCTCGTCGCCCTGGTCGGCCGCCAGCCGCCACAGGCCGGCCAGGATCGCGAGCACGTTCAGCCCGAACAGCACCAGATACGGCTTCGACGTCGACCAGTCGACGTAGCCCTCGTCGATCTTGCCGCCCTTGTCGGTCACGTTGAACTTGCCGTGCTTCGGGCTGAAGAACGCGACGGTGGTCGGCAGCGCGATGTACCACGCGAGCACCGATTCGTAGACCTCGGCCCAGAACGAATGGCGGAAACGCCCCTGCATCCGCGAGTTCGCGACGTTCGCGAGCACGAGGTACGGGATCACGTAGCTCGCGAGCGCGAGCGACGACGCGTTGATGAAGTACAGGTGGAAGAACAGGTACGCGAGCGGGATCGTCAGGAACACCAGCCGCGGAATCCCGTAGAAGAAGTGCAGCATCGCGTTGCCGTAGCAGATCCGCTGGATCAGGCCGAGCCCGCGCCCGAGGAACGGGTTGTCGATGCGGAAGATCTGCGCCATCCCGCGTGCCCAGCGCGTGCGCTGCTTCACGTGGCCCGCGAGGCTTTCGGTCGCGAGGCCGGCCGCCTGCACGGTCGGCAGGTACGCCGACGTGTAGCCGCGCCGGTGCAGCTTGAGCGCCGTGTGCGCATCCTCGGTCACGGTCTCGACCGCGACGCCGCCGACCTCCTCCAGCGCGCTGCGCTTGAGCACCGCGCACGAGCCGCAGAAGAACGTCGCGTTCCACAGGTCGTTGCCCGACTGCACGAGCCCGTAGAACAGGTTGCCCTCGTTCGGGATCTCGCGGAACGTGCCGAGGTTGCGCTCGAACGGATCGGGCGAGAAGAAATGGTGCGGCGTCTGCACGAGCGCGCACTTCGGGTCGCGCAGGAACACGCCCATCGTCGTCTGCAGGAACGAGCGCGTCGGCACGTGATCGCAATCGAAGATCGCGATGTATTCGCCGTGCGTCTTCGGCAGCGCGCGGTTGATGTTGCCGGCCTTCGCGTGACGGTTGTCGTCGCGCGTCAGGTAGTCGATGCCGGCCTCGGCCGCGAACGCCGCGAACTCGGGGCGCCGGCCGTCGTCGAGCAGGTACACGCGCAGCTTCGCCGTCGGCCAGTCGATGCTCTGCGCGGCGAACACGGTCGGCTTCACGACCGACAGCGGCTCGTTGTAGGTCGGGATATAGACGTCGACGGTCGGCCAGGTGTCGGGGTCGTCGGGCAGCGGCACGATCGGCCGGTCGAGCGGCCACGCGGTCTGCACGAAGCCGAGCAGCAGGATCATCCACGTATAGGCTTCGGCGCCGTACAGCAGGTAGCCGGCGACGGCCTCGACCGGGCTGCGGAAGTCGAGCGTCTGCGTCGTGCGCCACCACACGTAGCGCACCGTCGCGAGCAGCGCGAGCGATGCGAGCGCGAGCGTCGGCAGATGGCCGGGCAGACGGCGCAGCATGAGCGCCAGCACCGCGACGATCGCGAAGAAGGCGAACTGCGCGCCGGGCATCAGCGGCGACATCCCGGCCGCGGCCCACAGCACCGCGCCGGCCACCAGCAGCAGCGGCGCGAGCCAGCC